>NZ_JBFAWW010000019.1:0-176883 GCF_040680495.1 Streptomyces sp. NPDC052036
GACTGGCTCACCACCGTCCGTCTCCCTTCATACGCACCCGACCTGAACCCCGTCGAGGCCGTCTGGTCACTCGTGCGCAGGGCCATGGCCAACACTGCCTTCGACACACCCCACGACCTCGACCGCAAACTCCGCCGCGAGTTACGCAGGATCCAACTCCGACCCCACCTGACCGACGGCTGCCTCACCGCCACCGGCCTGGCTATCGACCCACCGACCCCACCCTGAAAACCTCAGTAGTTGAGACCCGGTCAGTCTGTGACAGGGGTCTCGGGCTCCATCTCGTAGGAGTGCTGGATGGCCTGATGGCGGGTCCCGAGGCCATCCGTGACCTTGCGATCCCAGGGAACCCGCTGGAGGTGCTTGGTCTCTTCGAGCATCGACGCGGGCTCCAGATTGCGGAAACGGTCGACCTCTCCGGCAGCGACGGACGTCAGCGTCGCATATACCGCCTCAGGATCGAACTGCGCTCGAGGGAAGGCCAGCTTGGAATAGTCGAAGAGCCGCTGAGACGGGTCGTCCTCCCAGCTTTCCCAGGTCTGGAACATACGGTCGTTGAAGCCGGTCAGGAACGGCCCCGGGTTGACCGTGGCAACTTCGATGTTGTACTCCTGCAACTCATAGGCCATGGTTTCGGCGATCGCCTCGACCGCGTGCTTAGAAGCGGAGTAGATGCCCGTGAAGGGGTTGACGTTCAGGCCCTCCCGGGATGAGACCCACACGATTCTGCCGGCGCGACGTTTGACCATCTGCTTGGCGATCCCCTGAGTGAGGAGCAGCGGTCCGGTGACGTTGACCTCGAACTGGTGCCGGATGTTCGGTCCAGGGATGTCCAGTGTTGAACCACCTTCGCCGACTCCTGCGTTGTTCACGAGGATCTCCACACCCCAGTCGAGAGCCTTGCGACGATCACCGTGGTTGGTGACATCGAGCTTCTCAACCTGCAGGCTCACCTCTCGCTCGGCCGCCTGCCGCTTCAGCGTCTGCACCTGGGCATAGATCTCGACCGCGGCGATTACGTCGAAACCCTTTTCCGCCAAGCGCATGGCGGATTCAAATCCAAAGCCGGTACCCGCTCCCGTGATGAGAACCTTCTTGAGTGCTGCATTGGCCATGTCAGCGTGCTCCTCTTGTGTGGTTGGCTCCAGCGGGTCATCGACGTCCTGGCCGTAGAATGGGCTCCACGTGGACTCGAACTGAGGCATTCAGGCACACTGTCCGTCGCTCGTGAACACGTCTTCCCTCAAAGGCTCCGGGCCGGACGGCCGGCTTAAAGGTACTACGGCATCCTGGGCCACCGCCGCGCGCCACGGCGGTGGCCCACATTCGACGTCCATCGAGGTCATAGTCCAGAAGAGTTTCGTCCGCCGCCGTATGCGCATGCGAGGATCTTGCTGTACGGCCGGCTGTCGGGTTGAGGGCAGGTACGTGCGCATTCCGTCCTCCAGCCGAGGGCGCCGAACTCCAGTTGGATGTTGTCCGGGTCACGGAATACGACCGTCGAGTACACGAACGGCGACTTTTCGTCCCGGGTCGGACTGTGCTCGATCCCCAACTCGTCCAGCCACGCCATCCAGGCTTCGAGGTCAGAACGCTCACCCCTGAAATGACACGTGATCCAGACCTGTTCCGGTCTCAAGGAAGCCCTCGTGCTGGTTGCCTGTATTGGTGTGCACCCCAATCACAAGTCCCGAATCCGGAACCACCAACAGGATGCCGTAGCTGTGCTCTCACGGTAGAGGTGATTGAACTTGTAATCCACTTCCTCGGCGCGGAAATCCCGCTTGTACCAGACCAGACTGTCTTCCAGGTTGCTGACAGTGAAGGACAGAAGGTGAATGCCCGTGATCGATGGCCCAGTTCCAGCGGTCATGGCTTTGCTCCAATCGTTTTCCGTGAGGACCGGAAATAGGTGGTTGGCGCAGCCCCACGGCTCGTGAGTCATACGGGGACGTGTGTTCTGACGTCGGGTTGGTTATGCGGCGAAGAACCTGAGAAGCTCGGCGTTGACTTCGTCGGCGTGCGTCCAGCACAGGCCGTGGCCGGCACCCTCGATGGTCTTGTACTCGCTCGTCGGGATGAGCTCGGCAGAGCGAGGGCCGCAGGCCTCGATCGGCAGGGCCCGGCCTTCGGTGCCGTGCAGGACCAGCACCGGGATGTCGATCTTGGGCGCCATTTGAGTGACACTGTGTCCCGCATGGTCGGTTTTGTAGCGTTCCAGCAACTCCCGATGGACGTCGGGCAACAGAGCGGCGTCTTCCACTGCGCCAGCGTGGTTTGCTCACGTGATGCCGAGGGGGCCGGCGGCCGAATGCCCTTGCGCGCGTGTGACGTAGGCCAGCGGCGATACAGGTGTGTCCGGTGAGGCAAAGTGCCCTCATGGTGGGGTTCTCGGAGTCCGGGCAGGTGCTTGGCGAAGGCCCCCTCCCTCCGAGCTGCTCCCATCTACATGGAGATACCTCGCTTTGCCTGCGCGTGACTGGAGGCGAGTGCTTTACGCACCAGCGCCCCGGGGTCTGGGCCGACCGCGAGCTCCTGGACCGGGCCGCGCTCTCGTGAGGCCTCCGCATGGAGGCTGTCTCTTCGCTCTCCCGCCATGCGGAGTTCCAGGCTCATCGTGCCCAGAACGGGTGAGTCAGCTGTGAGTTGCGTGCATAGAATTTGCGTGACACCTGATAAAAGGTCAGCGACACGGACCTGCGATTATCGGTTGTCGCCCGGGGTGCAGCAATCTGACTGGGCAGTAGACTGGTGAAGCAACGGGAGAAGTGTCACACGAGTGACTCCGTTCCAGCAGTCGCAGGTTTGGAATGTCTCCCAGCGGCGCCCGGCTGAAGGGAAACAGCGATCGCTGCGATCGCATTTCTTCCAGAAGGATTGCCATGATCAAACCGTATGGCCCTTACGATTTTATGCCGCCGATCGAAACTTTCTCGTTGACCTCGGAGTCCGTGACCAACGGTGCGCAACTCGCCAACGAACAGGTGAGTGGTGTCCTGGGAGCGGGCGGACTGGACATATCACCGCAGCTGAGCTGGTCTGGTTTCCCCAAGGAGACGCGGAGTTTCACGGTATCGATGTTCGATCCCGACGTTCCTACCGCTTCAGGCTTCTGGCATTGGGCTGTGGCCAACCTTCCCGCTTCCGTGACCGATCTTCCGGCCGGGGCGGGAGACGGTAGGGATCTGCCGGGTGCCGCGCTGACGCTGGCCAACGACGTCGGCTACCGAAGGTACCTGAGTCCGGCGACATCTCCAGGCAACGGCCCGGTCCGTTACTTCCTCGTCGTGCACGCGGCCGACAGGGACGAATGGGAGGTGTCTGAGAGTTCCACCCCTGCCTACTTGGAATTCCCCCTGTTCAGCCACGCGATTGCGCGGGCAATCATGTACGGCACCTTCGAGCGGCCAGGGCCGATGCGTTCTCAGGAAGTGATCTCGAGGAGTGTGAGGGCGTGCTCGGGGCGTGACCGGTAGTGATCGGTTGCGGCGGCGATGTTGTGCCAGCCGGCCTGGCGTATCAGGCCGATAGCGAGGTTGCGCAGGGTGGCCATGAGGCGAGGTGCTGTGCTGGTGCGGATCCGGGAGGCGTCTTCGCCGTAGGTGACGTCTCCCACGTGGTGCAGGGCTTCCACTGACCAATGGTCCTGGACGAGTTCGGCCAAACGTGCGGGGCCTGCCTGCTCGGGGTGAGGCTGGTGACGGCGTAGACGGTTTTCGTCTGGACCCTGCCGGTTTGGTGGTTCACGCGGCGGCGTTTGATCTGTATGGCCTGGACGGCGTGCGGGAAGTGCAGGCGGGGCGCGACGGTGCATGCCTTGAGCCGGCGGATCTCACGCCGTCCGTGGCCGGTTGTCGTGGTGCGGCCCTGCAGCGGGATCTCGCTCCAGGGCAGGCGTTTGATCTGTTTGCGGAGCTTTTGCTGGTTGCCCTTGACCACCAGCAGACAGTGGCCGCTGGCCGCGACGATGTGGTGGGCGTGCTCGCGCTGGGTGTGCATGGCGTCTGTGGTGACGACGACGCCGCGCAGGTCCAGATTCTCCAGCAGCGGGGCGAGGGCGGGAATTTCGTTGCTCTTGGCTGCGACCTGGCGCTGGGCGATGACGGTCTGGCTGTCGTGGAGGGCCGCGGCCAGCAGGTGCACGGCGTGGCCGTCGGTGCGCGATCCGCGGACTGTCTTGCCGTCGACAGCCAGCCCGGTCAGCCGGTGGGGTTCGTCGACCGGGTCGGTGGCGCGGCGGGCCAGCCAGGCGCCCACCGCATTGTCGACCGCGTTCCCGTCCAGCCGCGCCGGCAGGCGTCCGAGGGTGGAGGCGTTCGGGGTGGCCCGGTTGAGCCCCAGCTGGTCGTGCACCTCAGGCGCCGCGTCGGCCGCGAAGCGGGCGATCTGCGCAAGCGACCGCGCGCCACCGAGCACCGCGACCAGGCACAGCCCCAGCAGTGAGCCGAGCCGGTAGCGGCGTCCTCGTACCCGGCGTGGATCGGGGAGACGGTCGAACACCTCGGCCAGTGTGGCCAGTTCAGGGGGGTCCGTGGCTGGACATGGCGCGGCTGCGTCCTCGAAGTAGCGCGTGAGGACGCTGATCAGGGAAGATTGCACGCGGACGCGGCTCCAGGTCGATCTTCGGTCTCAGCTACCTTGATCATCTGGCGTTGCGTCCGTCGTTTCCACTCGGGCATGCCACCCACCCCACGGGCCAGCGGGCCTGTGTTGCCATGTGACCCGTGGAACCGTCCCGCGGGTGCGGGCGCCCGCACCGGAAGGGCGGGGGAGGTCAGCTCTGGGCGGTGGGCCGGACGACGATATCGTTCACGTCGACCGCGGCAGGCTGTTCGATCGCGAAAGCGATGACCCGGGCGATCGCGTCGGGTGGGATCGCGATGTCGTCCCGCATCTTCGTGATCTCTGCTCTGACCTGGCTGTTGGTTGACGCCTCGGCGAAGTCGGTCGCAGTCGCACCAGGTGAGACGGTGGTCACCCGCAGGGAGTCGCCGGCTTCCTGGCGCAGTCCTTCGCAGATGGCCCGGACCGCGAACTTGGTGCCGGCGTAGACGGCCATGGTCGGCACGATGCGAAACGCGGCCGTGGAGGCGATGGTGATGAAGTGGCCGGATCCCTGTGCCCGGAAGACCGGCAGCGCGGCGCCGATCCCGTGCAGCACGCCCTTCACGTTGACGTCGACCATGTGGTTCCACTCGTCGACGCGCAGATCGTCGAGAGGCGAGATGGTGCCGACTCCGGCATTGCTGATGAGTACATCGAGTCGGCCGAAGCACTCACTGGCCAGCGCGACCAGGGCCTGCAGGTCGTCCCGCCGGGTCACGTCGGTGCGGATCTGCACGGCCGTACCGCCTGCCTTCTCGATCCGGGCCACCAGTTCCGCCAGGCGTTCGGACCGGCGTGCGCCGAGGACGAGTCGTGCGCCGCGTTCGGCGAGCAGCAGCGCGGTCGCCTCGCCGATGCCACTGCTGGCTCCAGTGATCGCCACCACTTTGCCCCTGATTCCGGACATGAGTTGCCCTCTCCATCTTCGGCACCGGGGCAGGGGCGCGGAGCGGCAGCGGGCCTGGAGGAGCGTCCGAAAGCCGTTGCGCACTGGACGGCCGGGTGCCGGTGTGACCGTGTGAGGCCGTCGGTAGTGCCGCGGCCCGTGCTCGCACACCAGTCTCCGGGTGGGCTTAGCCTGGTATCCAGACCGTACTTATTCTGGAACCGAAGGTGCCATCCGTCATGCCCACGCAGCCGGACCAACGCCGTCAGCTGAGTGAATTCCTGCGCAGCCGGAGAGAGCGCCTGACCCCTGACGAGGTGGGCCTGCCCCAGACCGGCCGCCGTCGGACTCCGGGACTTCGCCGAGAGGAACTGGCACTGCTGGCCGGGATCAGCGCCACCTGGTACACGTACCTGGAGCAGGGGCGGGAGATCCGCGCCTCCGAACAGGTGCTCAACGCCCTCGCCGCGGCGCTGCGGCTCGACCGGCACGAGCGCGATCATCTCCTCCAGCTTGCCGGCCACACGCCCGCGGCCGAAGCCGAGGAACGCGAACCGCTAACGGCCGAGGTAGCGGCCGTCCCCTTGCTGCTCCAGCCGAACCCGGCGTACATCATCGGCGGCAACTATGACGTCCTCAGTCACAACCAGGCAGCCCACGAGCTGTTTCCGAGGCTCATCACCGAGGCGGACCGGCCCGCCAACTTCGTCCGCTGGGTGTTCCTCGAACCGGTGGCCCGGGACATTCTGGTCGACTGGGAACCCGAAGCACGCGGCCTGCTCGGCCGACTTCGGACGCTAGCGGCACGCCATTCCGGCGACCCGCGGTACACCCGACTGATCGAGGAGCTGAACGAGGGCAGCCCGGAGGTGCGGGACTGGTGGCCGCAGTACGAGGTGCAGGCCCGGCACAGCGGTCACAAACGGCTACGACACCCGCAACGGGGAGCGATCGATTATGCGTACACCGCTTTTCACCTGGCCGAACAGCCGCAGCAGACGCTGGTCGTCTACTTCGACAGCAGCGAACTGCCCGACGGAAGCGCAGCCGTGACCGGCGAATGAACGAGGAGGTCGGCGGCAGTACCAGCGCTCACGGTACGGCGGCGGAGGGCCAGCGGCTGCGCGCCGAGCAACAGCTGAAGACAAGGGGACCGTCTCACCGCGGGTGACGCGTGGGGGTCCAGCCATTCTTCGATGCCGAGCTGCACACGGTTACTTCTCTGTCGGCCCCGGGGCGGGCGCGACCCCGGTGAAGCACGACGAGCCCAGTTCGTCTCGAACGGGGGCCCAGGTTGAGACCCGTCCCACCGAACCCGGTGACCCTTCATCTCGCCACCTGAGAACGCATCAGCCCTGTTCGAGCGGCCCTGACCTCGATCCCGCGTGAGGCTCCGTCGGCCGGCTTGGAGATCTGAAAGGCTGGATTCAGCGGTTCTGGAAACGCCGAAGCAGGCTGCTCCTCATCAGGCGGGCACATCGCCCGCGCATACGTATGGCGTGGTCAGACCGAGAGGCCGCGGTTCTCCTGCCAGAGTGCGCGCGAGACGGGGGCCGGCCGCGGCAGGAGAGACCCGTCGACGTACAGGTCGACGTTCTCGTTGTAGAAGGCGACCATGCCCGCGATCGCGGCTACCTGCACCGTCGGGAAGTCGTAGGCCCACGCCAGGTCGGTATGGACGTGGGTGTCACTGACGAACGACCAATACCCACTGGTCGTTCCCTTGTAGGGGCATGCCGTCACGGTGTCCGACGGACGCAGCCTGGGCCAGTCGACGTGCATGCGGTCCACGTAGTACCGAGTGGGAAGTCCGGTCTCGAACAGCATCACCGTGGCGGGAGCATCCGCGAGGACGGCGCCGTCCACTGCTACACGGACGCTGCTGGAGGATCGGAGGGCGTCGACACGGGTGTAGGGGCTCCTCGGGTGCACGAATATCCGCTCGTCCTCCTCGTACCAGGCATCGATCGCCTCCCAGCGAAAACGGGCCGTGCCCAGGAGTGCGGCCGGAGCCCCCTCCTCCCAAACCCATGCGGCGCCCTCACGGACCTCAGGTCCGATCCGCAGGGCGTGCCGTCGTGCGGGCCCGGGGCTCAGCTTGCCCCTGCGGCCCTCGTCCACGAGGGCACCTCCCACCAGATCCCGCACCGGGATGCTGTACTGCGGGTAGCCGGGCCACTCCCATACGTAAAGAGCCTGCCGGGTATCGAAGGCAAGCCGACCGTCGACCAGCCCCCGGATGCGGCGCGGGACCGGCTCCACGTGACCGACCGGAACGATAAGACCCGGGTAGTTCGCTCGCTGTGCCGACATGATGTTCTCCTCGATTCACTCGTCTCGCCCGCAACGCGGCTTCCCGATCGCCGCGCCGCACACCTTCGGCCGGGTACGGCACCACATCGGGGGGTCTCCCCCATCAGGGTGGGCTGCCCGTTCACGCCGCGCAGCCTGGACCCTCTCGGTCTGTACGCATGTGCGCCGTCCGACTCAGCGGTTCTTACCGGCGGCACAGAATCGTCCCCTGGGGGCCGGCCCCGGAGACTGCCGGCCCCGTGCCGAGCCGTAGGCCGTGTGCACCGGCACGCCTCAAGGAAGCAGGGACCCAGGCCGAGGCCGCTCCCCTTTGGGGGCATCACAGGGTCTCCTGGCGCAGGACGGTCGGGGCGTGGTACCCGGTCACCGCGTCGAGCTGGTCGCCGGCGGGAGTCCGGCCGACGGCGGGATAACGGTCGGCGAACCGGCTCAGCGCCCGACTGATGTCCGAGGCAACATCCACGCGCTGCAGCGCCTGTTCGGCGGCGGCAAAGCAGACCAAGGCGACGCGGCGCAGAGTCGGCGACGCCCTGGAAGCACGCCCGCGGTTCGGCGTCAGCCCGTGGTGAAGTAGTGGCCGTCCTCTAGGTCGGCGATCAACCCAGAGTGGACCGGCTCCCAGTCCAGCAACTGCCTGGTGTCCGTGCTAGTGCTGTGACTGCTCGGGTTCGTCACACTCTGCTCGCGCGCGGGTGGCGGCCGCGGACGAGGTCAGCGGTGGTGATCTGACTCGCACGGACCATAGGAGTGGGGCCCGGCCGTTCACGGCCGGGCCCCACTCATGTCGCTTACGCCGGTGCCGGCGCCCAGAAGGACACGTCTTTCCTATGGCCGCAGCGACGGAGGGACTCGAGGTATTTCGTGCCCTGAGATGCCCTGCCGGAGAGGCCCCGTGTCTTCTGGCGCTTCCGACGGCTGTACGAACTCGGTGGCTGCGGCGGCACGCACGGTCGTCGGCGTCACCGCTGGCCAAAACCGCCGGGCGACGGTGCTCTGCTGATCATCTGTGTGTACGGCGTCCGACTCCACGCCCTCAGTCGATTCCGGGGGCCGCCGTGTGCCCGCACACCGGCGGGGCTGCGCTCGCCCGAAGGTTCGGTGTGACTACCGGTGTGACCGCGACGCGGTCACACTCTTGTCTTCGCTGGGACGGGCAAGCGCATCGTCTTGCGGCGCTCAGATCTGGTTGAGTCCGCCATCGACGAACAGCTCGGATCCGGTGACGAAGCTGCTCTCATTGCTGGCGAGGAACAGTGCGGCGGCTGCGGCCTCGTCGGGGTGCCCCATCCGGCCCAGCGGTATCTGGCTGGCGAAGGCGTCCCTCATCTTCGCGGCCTGGTCGGCGTCCGCGGCCAGGCCGGTGATGCCCGGGGTGACGATCGGGCCGGGCACCAGGGTGTTCACTCGGATTGCGCGGCCGCTGAGTTCGTTGGCCCAGGTGCGGGAGAAGGAGCGGACCGCAGCCTTGGACGCGGCGTACACGCCGAAGGCGGCGCCACCTGAGGTGGCGGCAGTCGATCCGGTCAGAATCACCGAGGCGCCGTCGTTGAGCAGCGGAATGGCCTTCTGAACGGTGAAGAGCATGCCTCGCACGTTGATGTTGAAGGTGGCGTCGAAGTGCTCCTCGGTAACCTGCTCAAGCGAGGCGAACTCACCGCCGCCCGCGTTGGCGAACAGTACGTCGATGGACCGGCCCCGCTCGGCGACAGCCGCGTAGAGGCGGTCGATGTCCGCGAGGTTCGCGACGTCGCCCCGGACGGCGGTGGCTTCCCCACCGATCTCGGCCAGCGCGGCGTCGAGAGCCTCCTGCCGACGGCCGGTGATGAACACGTGCGCGCCCTCACGCGCGAATCGCTTGGCTGTGGCCAGTCCGATTCCGCTGTTGCCTCCGGTGACGACTGCGGTCTTCCCGTCAAGCTGTCCCATGATCGCTTATCCCTGTCCGGTGCGAACGCCAAAAGTCGTGCACCATGTGTCGCTGCAGTGTTACAGCCCGGAGCGGACGGCCCCGGGCCACTTATGGACTGTACGGTAAAGAACCACGTTATGGACCGCTCGGGCAAAAACGTGACTGCATCCACACCGCCGAGCGACGACGAGCCGTCCGACGCCGGTCCGCCCGCCGGGGCGCTAGGACGCCGGGGCGCCGGGGCGCCGGGGGGAGCCGTGCGCCACACACCCCGCCACCACCCAGCCTGTCCCCCTGCATGCCGCATGCAGCCGGGCGCTCACGATCTGGACCGATAGGTCAAGAAGGACGTATGCTGTCGAACATGGGACGACCGCGGAATTTCGACGAGAACCAGGTTCTGGAGTCTGCGCGCGAGCAGTTCTGGAATCAGGGGTACGCGGGTACGTCACTGCAGGACCTGACGGACGCCACCGGGCTGGGCAAGGGGAGCCTGTACGGGGCCTTCGGCGACAAGCGGCAGCTGTTCCTGCACGTGCTGGACGGCTACCGCGACGAACAGCTCAACGGCGTCCGGGCGGTCCTCACCGGGCCCGGTACGGCCTTCGAACGCCTGACCCTGCTCGTTGAGGGCGTGGCCAAGGGATTCACGGAGGACCCGCAGCGGCGCGGCTGCCTTCTGGTCAACAGCACGTCCGAGCTGCACAGCAGTGATCCGGATGTCGTCTCCCGGGCCCGCACCAGCTATCAAGCGGTCGAAGATCTTCTGATCGCCTGCGTGAAGGAAGCCCAGGACGAGGGGACGGTCGAACCGAGCGCGGACGCCCAGGAGCTGGGGCGACTACTCCTTGCCGTCATGCAGGGCATCGAGTTTCTCACCAAGACCGACATGGACGGCTCGGCTCTGCTGCAGATAAGCCAGTCCGCCCTCAAGCAGTTGTCCCGGCACTGACCATCCGACGCGCCGGCGCCCTTCACGGGTGATGTGCCGACAGGCGGGGATTCGGGTGGGCCCACCTGAGCCGACGGGCGAGCGTCCAGCACACGTGCCCTCCGAACGTCCCCACGACTGGCCTGACCGCCCGTTCCTGCACGGTTGACCGCCCGCCCCTTTCCGTACGCTCACGAGCGGGCCGCCTGCGCCCGTCCGGCTGCACCATCAACCGCGCGCCACCGCGGGCCGGACGACTCTCTGGCAGCCGACGGTGCCGTGCCGTCTCCCCCGACCACTGGGGCAAAGTCTCCAGCTGTCCCAAGCCTGCGCAGGACCTCGTTCGATCTTCTCTTCCGCATGCCGGCGACGGGCCGTCAACTGGTGCATCGAACCGCCGACTTCGCAATGCACCCGAAGAGGACATAAGTTCTTGACTGTGCGGTCCATAAGGTTTACCTTGAGCTGCGACCTGCGGATTCACTACTGCAAGTGGACGTCGGGTCAGCGGTAGGCGGGCACAGACTGTTCCGCTGCACGGCAGAGAGACGCCGGGCGGGACAGCGCGAGAGTCTCGCGTGCCCCACCGCAAACGACTGCACACACCAACGAAAAGTGATCGCCATGACCACCGCTGCCCAGCCGCCCTTCGCCTACAGCCTTCACAACGTGACGATTTCCGTCAGTGACCTCGACGCGTCCATCCAGTGGTGGAACCGGGTGTTCGGCCTCGCCCTGCTGGCGAAGTCCCGCTTCGACGCCATCGGAGCGGACGTCGCCTTCCTGGAGGGCCCCGGGTTCCGGCTCGAGCTCCTTCAGCCCGCGGACGGTGTGCGGATCCCTGAACTGACGGCGGAGCCCCCTGCCCACACCCGCCCGATCGGCAACAAGGCCCTGGTCTTCCGTGTCGAGGACCTCGCCAGCGTGACCCGCGCCTTCCGTGATCTGGGCGTGACGACCGTCTGGGAGCAGATGGACCTCGGCGACGGCAGCATCTCGACTGCGATCCGTGACAACGACGGAAATCTCATCAACGTCTTCCAGCAGGGCGCAAGCCCGATCGGCTGACACGGCGAACCGATCGCGCTCCGTCCAGCCGGCCGGCACAGGACCGGACGCTCACTGTGGAGACGGCGCGCGATCGCCTTGGCCGCCGAGCCAGGTTCAGCCGCTCGGAATGTAGTTGCCCGGGGCGCGGTTCGAGAACGCCGCCGACCGCCAGCTACACGGCGGCCGGCCGGCGGATCCCTGCGCGTGCCGCCCAAGGCCCCGGTCCGTCAAACGACGGGCCGGCCCTCCCGGGCGGCCGATTCACAGTACAGCTTCCCTGCGGTGCCCTCGGTCGGCAGCGGTGCTGCCGGATCTCCCGTCCCCCGGGGCGCGGGCCGCCGCCAACTGGGCGCGAACTCGAGCAGGTCCTGCTCCGGGGACGTGACGGAAGCGGCACCGCATGTGGTCTACAACCGCGGGGCACCGATCCAGCGCGCCTGGAATCACCGCCCTGGTACAAGTGGGTGGCCGATGCCTGACAGGCGAGGAACAGGCCTGTCTTGTACGGTGGTCCATACGATGCTGCGGGCGCTCGCACGGTCAGGAGTAGCCACGCCACCGGTTACGCCACCCCAGTGAACTCCCGGGTAGGGTCACCCGTCCGCCCCGAGTATCACCGCTGGCGGCGGGCGGCAGTCTGATAATCACCCGTCGTACTGCTCGTTCTGTGCCACGCGGAGGACAGAGTATGGGGTCCGACGTTGACGTGCTGGTCGTCGGTGCTGGTCCAGCGGGGTTGCTGCTGGCAGGTGACCTGGCCGAGGCCGGAGTGCGCTGCACCGTCGTGGAACGGCGGGAAGGGGAGTCCCAGCTGACCCGCGCATTCGCCGTTCACGCCCGAACGATGGAGCAACTGGACGCCCGGGGCCTTGCCGACGACCTGCTGACGACCGGCCTGCGCAACCCGATCCTGCAATTCCTGGGGATCGATCTCTCGCACCTGCCGACGCGATACCCTCACGTACTCGTGACGCCCCAGTACAACACCGAGCGTCTGCTCCTGGCCCGCGCCCTGAAACACGGCGTGAACATCATGCGGGCCCACGAAGTCACCGGCGTCCAGCAAGACCCCACCGGCGTCGACGTCACCGTGAAAACACCAGCCGGCACTGAACAGAGCCTGCGCGCGGACTACGTCGTCGGCGCAGACGGACGGAACAGCTGCGTACGCCAGTCCCTCGGCCTCCCGTTCCCCGGCCGCTCCGCCGTTCGCTCCATGATGCTCGCAGACGTGCGCATGGCCGACCCGCCGAAGAAGCCGCCCGCCGTGGCAGCAATCGGAGACGCCTTCGCCATCGTCGTCCCGTTCGGCGACGGCTGGTTCAGGGTCATGGCATGGAATCGCCACCACCCCATGCCCGACAACGCATCGGTCGACCTGGAAGAAATCAAAGACGTCGCCCGCCAGGCGCTCGGCAGCGACTTCGGCATGCACGACCCCCGCTGGCTCTCCCGATTCCACAGTGACGAACGCCAGTCCCCCCGCTACCGGGTAGGCCGGGTGTTCCTCGTCGGCGACGCCGCCCACGTCCACTCCCCCGCCGGCGGCATGGGCCTGAACACCAGCATCCAGGACTCCGCAAACCTGAGCTGGAAACTCGCGGCCGTTCAGCGCGGCCGCGCACCAGACACTCTGCTCGACAGCTACCAGAACGAACGCCACCCGGCGGGACACCGGGTCCTGCGGATGAGCGGCGCACTGCTCCGCGGCGTCCTCACCACACCACGGGCACTGTGCGGCCTCCGTGACCTCTCAGCGCGTACGGTACTGCAAACCCCGCCAGTGGCCCGACGACTGGCCAAGGCGATCTCGGGAATCGACATCTCCTACACCGCACCGGCCGGCGCACACCCCCTCGTCGGCAAGCGGGCACCTGACATCCCCCTCACCGACGGACGCAGACTCTACGAAGCCCTCCGCAAGCGACGGTTCGTCCTCGTCACACCGTCCGACACCGACCGCCTCCCCTCACTCATCACAGAGTGGACCGACGAGGTCGAGATCGTGTCCCCGAAGGGCGCCACCAAGAAATGCGTTCTGGTCAGACCAGACGCCTACATCGCATGGGCCATCTCAGACGAGTCACCAGAACATCGCATCACCGCGGCCCGCCGAGCACTGACCGAATGGTGCGGCACACAGGGCACCAGCTCCGTCGCCTCTTCACCGCGTTAGGATCCGTCTTCACACGGGTCTCGTTTTGAGCAGGAACGACGCAAAGGAGACCGCCGCTTCGCAGGAAGTGGCGGTCTTCCTGTCGCTCTGGCCGCATCGGCCGCTCTCGCCTCAGCACTCGCAGACCGACCCACCCTTAAGGGCAGCGGGTGGCCGGGGGCACCCTCCACGCGCTCGTTCGCTACTCACCCGTCTCGTGTTCCGGACGGTCCGTGGCGAGAGGCTCGTTGTAGGTGACCACGACCGGCGCGTTCGCCTCCGCCCGTGCGCGGTCGGAAGCCGCCGCGATCTCCTCGTAGGTCTATTCCCTGTACAGACGCTCTCCGTGGGCATCGGTGATGTCGATGACCAGGCCGGTCCACTCCTCAGCGGGCCGTTCGGGGACGAGCCCCAGTTCGTACGTGGCGTCCTGAAGGAGGGATTCGGTGACGCGTATGCCTGTGAGTCTCTCGGCCAGAGCGAGGACCGCCGCCTTCCCGTCGACGGCCGGGGCGTTCTCGTCGTGCTCTCCCTCTGAAGTCAGGGGGAAGCCGACTTCCCGCAACAAAGGAACCAGTTCATCGGGGCTGCTGCCATCACGCGACGAGGGGCCCTCAAACGTCGTACGGAACTCACCGTCCTCAGAAGCCGTATCTCAACCGATCTTGGAACGTGTGGATCGAACAGAGTTCCTGGTCGGGTGATCTTCCGGCGGTACGCGTATGAAGGCAGGGCCTCCTGGTAGCTCGGGGGTGCGACCCCATTCCGAGCGGTTCCCGGAGGCCCTGTTGTCGTTGTTGTACGCGCCCGAGCCCGTTGACTTCAACTCGCCCGCTGTGTCGTGCGATTGCCTCGCGCACGTGTACGGCAACGCGGCCGATCATCCCGATCGGGTGCGCCGGTATCCGTCGGATATGACGGACGCGGAGTGGGCGGCCGTGCGGCCGTTGTTGCCGGTGCCGGCCTGGCTTTTGGGGCGGGGCGGACGGCCCGAGGGCTACTGCCACCGGCAGCTGCTGGATGCGGTCCGCTATCTGGTCGCGGGCGGGATCTCGTGGCGGCGCTGCCCGCGGACTTCCCGATTGGGGCCGGGTTTACGCCTTCTTCCGCCGCTGGCGCGAGCACGGGCTGATCGCCGAGTTCCACGACCGGCTGCGCGGGAAGGTCCGTGAAGGCGAGGGCCGCGAGGCCGAGCCCACGGCGGGGATCATCGACGCGCAGTCGGTGCGGGCCGCCGCGACGGTGCCGGCTGCCTCACGGGGCTACGACGGCGGGAAGAAGGTGCCGGGCCGCAAACGGCACATCGTGACCGACACCCTCGGTCTGCTCCTGGTCGTCGCGGTCACCGCCGCGAACATCGGCGACCGCGACGCCGCGACGGGCCTGCTGACCCGGCTGCGCCGCCTGCACCGCGACATCACCCTCGTCTGGGCCGACGGCGGCTACACCGGCGGCCTCGTCGGCTGGTGCAGGCACAAACTCGCTCTGACCTTGGAGATCGTCAAGCGCACCGACGACATGACAGGGTTCGTGGTGCTGCCGAGGCGGTGGGTGGCAGAGCGCACGTTCGCGTGGTTGATGAACTCCCGCCGTCTGGCCCGGGACTACGAGACCCTGCCCGCCACCAGCGAGGCGACGATCCGGTGGTCGATGGTCACGCGGGTGAGCCGGCGTCTGGCACGGCCACGGACCGGCGGCCGGCACTGAATGCCCCCGACGTCTCCAGGAGAAGCCACCCGCGCTCCGCCAGGCGCCGGGCTTTCGACCGCAGCCCCTCGACCTTCGCCGGCGTCGCGTCAAGGCCCAGCTCCACCGCGATCTCCTTGGCTCGAAGCGGCCCCTGCCCCGTGGACCGCTGCTGTTCCAGCACGCCCAGAATCCGCTGATAGTCCGGTGCCAGAACCGTCACCGGCAGTCCTTCCCGCCAGGGCGGACCCGTCGAGCCCGGCACCGGCGCGAGCGACGGCGCCGCTTCCTCCTCCGCCTCGGTCGTGGTCACGGCAGTGGACTCGGCCGCAGCAACTGCCAGGGCCTCAACCAGTTCCTCCCGCGCGATCACCCGCCGGTCCAGCTCGATCTCCGCGGCCTCCAACACCTGAGCCAACCGCGCGACTTCCTCCCGCAAGCCCTCCACCCGCACACGAGCAGCCGCCTCTCGCTCCTCCAGTATTCCCAGCACCGACGCCACCGCGCACCCCTCGACCATGAAGCGGACACAAGACGTCGCCACTTCCGAACTCTTGCCGACTTCGCCCGTTCTTTGCGTACTTCACAGGCCACCGGCTAAGACCGTGTCCTACATGGTCAGTTTGAGGAACCGCTTGTAGCAGCAGAGGGCGGATGCCATCCCGAGAAAGGCCAGGTAGTTGCGGGGGTGGCGCTCGTAGCGGTGGTTGAGTCTGCGGTAGCCGGTCAGCCAGGACAGGGTGCGTTCGATGACCCACCTGCGTCGGCCGAGTCGCTCGCTGGAGTCGATGCCTTTGCGGGCGATGCGTACGCCGATGCGCTTGCCTCGTAACCGTGTGCGCAGATGGGGGATCTCATACGCCTTGTCGGCGTGCAGGCGCTGAGGCTTGAAGCGGCGGCGGTGGTGAGGGTCGTGTCTCGTTTGGTGACCCTCGACCATGGGCTTCAGTGCTTCGCTGTCGTGGGTGTTGGCAGCCGAGACGCCGACGAGTAGGGGCAGTCCGTTCGCGTCCGACAGGACGTGCATCTTGGAACCCGGCTTACCCCGGTCCACGGGGCTCGGACCTGTGAGTTCGCCCCTTTTTTAGCCCGCACGTGAGCGGAGTCGAGGACCACGCGCGAGACGTCGATGAGGCCGGCGTCATCGAGCCGGTGCAGCACCGCCTGTGTCCGCCTTGCCTTCTTCCGCCTCTGCCGGGCGGTCGGCGCGATCAGTGGCTTGTCACGCAGCCTTTGCCGGGTCGGCCGAATGTGTTCGTCCGGCCGGTGAGCATGGAGGAGCGCCGAAAGTTGCAGCGGGTCAGCCGGACCGCGAAGGACCCGGGGGAAACTCCGCAGGGCGATCGTGGTGCTGATGTTCGCCCAGGGTCAGACGGGCAGGGACGTCACCAGGCCGATGCAGGTCGGCGAGGACTACGTCCGCTACGGCGGCGTGAGGCACATGCTCGCCGCCCTCGATCGGAGTTTCTCGGACTCTTCAAAGCCCTGCGCACCCGCCGGCCCGGGGAGAAGCTGTGCGTGGTGCTGGACGACTCCTCCCGCACAAGCACCTCAAGGTCCATGTCTGGGCGGCCGACGACCAGGTCGACCTGGTCTTCCTGCCGACCTACGGATCCTGGCTGAACTGATCGAGGCCGAGTTCGCGGCCCTGCGCTACTTCGCGCTCAACGGCACCGACCACCCCAGCCACGACGAGCAGAACACTGCCATCGCCGCCCACGTCCGCTGGCGGACCGCTCGTGCAGAGCCGAAGGCCAACGCCGCCAACTCACCGATCCGATCACGGACTGACTACCCGGCCAGGGCTGTCTGACGAGCCACTCGCAGCCGATCGCTTTGCTGTTGTGGCAGCCAGCCCGATCAAGTAAGGTCACCCAACGTGAACACCGGACCGGCGCTACGCCACACACAGATTGGCCACCCGGTGGAAGGCTGATCGCACGGCGGGGGCAAAGAACGCACCCCCTCAGTTCGGCACGCGGACCTCCCGGCACTCGCGCACCGCGAGTCCGTATTCCGTGTCGAACAACAACGAGGTCAACCGAATGACAGCCACGTTCAACCACACCATTATCGCTGCCAAGGACCGCAACGAGTCGGCTCGGTTCTTCCGAGAGTTGTTGGAGCTTTCAGAGGCACCGTCCTGGGGCCCGTTCACCAACATCCAGCTCTCCGACGGCGTGTTGCTTCAGTTCGCCGAGCCGCCGGTGGAGATCCAGATGCAGCATTACGCGTTCCTGCTCGACGACGAGCTGTTCGATCGCGCGTATCGGCGGCTGTGCGATCGCGGCATCGAGCACTGGGCCGATCCTCAGATGCGGCGCTCAGGCGAGATCAACAACGAGCACGGCGGTCGAGGGGTGTACTTCAAGGATCCTGCTGGTCACGCGATTGAGCTGATCACCCGCCCGTATCTGTAGCCGAGGGAGGACCTGGTCGGGTGCCCGAAACACGGCGCCCGACCAGGCGATCAACTGGCCGAACCCCCCTTTTCCCCAGGACGCCACCACCATCCAGGATGAAGTGGCCTCCATCGAGCCACTGGCTTTGCTACTCCCTGGGCGGCGAAGCTCGGGCAAGCGCCCAAGGCCGCGACGCTCTCACCACACGCCCGGCCGAACACCTCACAACGGCAGCACAACAACCCCCTCACAACGTGGTCTGGCTCTCATGGTGGGAAGCGATACCACCGCCTGCGGGCCGATGTCGGAGATCGGCTCCCAGAGGCATCGCAGTCGCGTGGCGTAGCCTTCGTGGCATGTCTGCCGAGTATGCAGAGCGTGCGTCCCGGCTGTCGGGGGCGGTCGTGTGGACCCGGGGAGCCACCAGACGTCCGAGAGCCGGTGAGGGCGCGGCTGTGCTGCCCGACGGCTGCATGGATCTGTTGTGGACCGAGGGCAGGCTCCTTGTCGCCGGGCCCGACACCCGCGCGTACCGCCCCGGCCCCGGCAGGCAAGGTCCGTGGGCGGGCGTCCGCTTCTTCCCCGGCACCGCCCCCGCCCTGCTCGGTGTGCCCGCGCACGAGCTGCGGAACCGACGCGTGGAGCTCGTAGACCTCTGGCCCGGTGCCCAGACGCGCCGCCTTACGGAACGCATCGACGAGGCACCGGACCCGGCCGCTGCCCTCGAAGATCTGGCGCTGCGTCTCGCGGCCGACGCGGAACCCTTCGACCCGCTCCTGCGGGCGGTCGTGGCGTCGCTGACGGCCGGACGCTCCGTCCCGGCGACCGCCGAATCGGTGGGCCTGGGCTCGCGTCAGCTGCACCGCCGTTCCCTGACCGCTTTCGGCTACGGCCCCAAGACCCTGGCCCGGGTGCTCCGTCTGCAACGCGCCCTTGCCCTGGCACGCGCCGGCGTCCCCTTCGTGGAGACAGCGGCCCTGGCGGGCTTCGCGGACCAGGCTCATCTGTCGCGCGAGGTGCGGGAGCTGGCGGGAGCGCCGCTGACCGAGCTGGTGGGACGGTAGCTCAAGCGCTGTCGTCCACCAGCGGCGCGAACAAGTCGATGCCGTTGCCGTCCGGGTCGTTCACCACGGCGTACCGCTGGCCCCATACGGCGTCCCACGGCTTCAGCTCGCCGCGGTACCCGGCGCCGACCAGGTCCTCGTACACGGCGTCAACGTGTGCGGGGCTCGCGCACCGGAACGCCAGCCCCACCCGGCCGCCGCCAGTCGGCGGACGCCACGACGGGTGGAACGAGCGGACGGTGTTCTCGGTGTCGAGAGCAAGGCGTAGCCCGCCCGGCAGTGCGGCTTCGACGTGCGGCTGGTCCTCGGAGCCTTCGGGGAACGCGATCCCAAGCCGCCGGTAAAAGGCGAGCGACGCGGCCAGATCGGAGACGACGATGCCGATCACATCGAATCGGGGCGACAGCTCAGTGTTCATGGCTGGCAGCGTAGAGAGGGGACGGGCGTTGGGTCTTGAAGGAAACGGACATCCCCGGGCACACGGAGGCTACCGACGAGATGCGGCGTGTGAGATGACGGAACGCAGATCGCGGGGTCAGGAGCTGCGCGAGCGCCTGCCGGACGGCTTCGTCGCCGGCGGTGCCTCCTGCACACCACCAAGTGATGCGACCCGCGCGCTCCGCACCGCAAGCTCCGTGAGTGAGCCGTTTCCGCCGTGCTGCAGTGCGCGGCGGGGTGGCGCCGTGCCCCGCATGCTTCATGCTCCCTCGGTGTCCAGGCGCTCCGCAGACTGAAGCAGGTACTCGGGCAGTTTTGAACTGGCCGCCAACACCTCGACGCCGATGACGCGGCCCTGCTCGTCGAAGTCGAGGTTGATCATGCCGTCGACGTCCACGGGATCGCAGGGGTACATGTGAGCGGCCTTCACGCGGACCTGCGGATCGGTGAAGTACACGTACGCTGCGTTCGCAGTCTTGTCGTAGGTGACTCTGACGTCTGCCACGGTGGGTCGGCTCCCTTGGTGTCGTTGGTGTCGGCAGCGCCCTTGTCCATGCTGGAGGCTTCGCCGGAGTCATGCTGAGACGGCGAGTTGCAAGGCCAGGACAGCCTTGACGATGCCGGTGATGCGGGCAGTGCCGCAACAGGGTTTACGCAAAGGCGCCGTGCCCTGAGGGTGGCGTCGGCCTGTTCGCCGACGGGCCGCCCCGGTCTCCCTGGACGGGATGTGAGACGGTTTTCCGGCTGAGGTGAGAGCTGTTCGAAGCACACATCGCCGAGCAGCTCACCGACCCGCCCGCCGAGTGAGGCACCGTTCGGCCGAGCGAACGGAACACCTGCCGCTCGCCTCGGCCGAGCCTCATACTGGTCCCGTGCCTGGGCGACAGTCGCTGATGACGGTGCAGGCGACCCGCGAGTCCGTCAACGCCGCGCTCGCCGATCCGACCCTCGACCTCGCCGTCCCCCCCTCGCGTCTCACTCGCGCTGCGCGAGGGCCTGCGCACCTCGGTCCTCACCACGCTGTCCCGTGGCGACCACCCCCGGCCGTCGGTGACGTGCCGGGAAGGTTGACCGACCGCAACGGTGACAACTCAGATTGCTGGACTGCCGAACCAATGGCCGGCGGCCCGCTCGAACGCTTCACGATCGGGGCGGCGATCGCCTGCCCAGGCGACTATGCCGTCCGGCCGGACAAGCACGGCACCCAATCCGAGGTCGTTCCTCGCCGGCCCGGCCGCGTACCGCATCCGGCTCTCCCAGCGCATCGCTGAAGCGTGCAGACGTCGATCGATGCTGAAATCGAGCGCGACGCCTCGTCCGTCCTGCATCAGGTCGCCGAGGCGAGTACCGTCCTCGAGACGAAGGTCCGGGGCGTTGCGGCCGACCAGCGGCCGCCCGCTGCCGAGGTCGTAACGGATCGACTGCCCCGACACCCTCTCGAACACGTAGGTCGTTCCGTCACGGGTCCCGATCAGGTCGCGGATCACTCCTTGGATCGCCTGGGCATGCCGGTCCGGCCTCATGACCGTCACCTGGGCGCGCGACCAGTCGAGCACGGCTGCGCCGACCGGATGGCGCTCGCGGGTGTAGGTGTCGAGAAGCCCGTCGGGCGCGTACCCCTGCACGGTCGCCGCGAGCTTCCACCCCAAGTTCATGGCGTCGCCGATGCCGGTGTTGAGACCCTGCCCGCCAAGGGGGGAATGGATGTGGGCGGCGTCGCCCGCGAGCAGGACGCGTCCCTGCCGGTAGGTCGTCGTCTGCATGGCCCGATCGGTGAAAGTCGAGGCGAGATGGATGTCGCTCAGCGTCACGTCGGTGCCGGACACACGGCGCAGAACCGCCTGGAGATGGTCGCGGGTCGGCTGCTGCGACCGATCGAACGCGCCGCCGTCGAAGTCCATCATGCCGATGTGCCCTTCCGTGGTCGAGGGCTGGAGGTACATGCCCGTCGGCGTGAGGTTGAACCCAGGGCGCAGTTTCTCGGGATCGGCAATGGTGGCCTGCATGGCGTAGCCGGTGAACTGCGGCTCGGTGCCGACGAATTCGAAGCCCGCGAGCCCACGCACCGTACTGCGTCCGCCGTCGCAGCCGACGAGCCAGCGCGCCGGGTACGCGTCCGCGCCGGCTTGCGCGACCACGCTCTCGTCGTCCTGGACGATGGCTGAGACCGTCACGCCGCGCCTGACTTCCACGCCGAGCTTGGATGCCTGCTCGGTCAGCACCGTCTCAACCGCTTCGAGGTATGCCAGCACGCCCTCCGGTGCCGGGCTGGGGAGCCGGAACGGCAGGGCGGCGACGTCGACCTTGGCCGGATCGAGCATCATTCCGGCGAAGTGACCACCGTGACGAGGGGGTGACGGCTCGTCCGCGTCGGGGTTCGCGCCGGAATAGTCGTGGACGCCCGGCGCCGTCAGCAGTTGGTGCAGCATCCCGCGGCGGTAGAACGCCTCGACCGACGCGGAGGACAGGCCCCGCATCCCGAGCGGCTCCCCTTTGAACGGGGAGCGGAGCTCCGGCTCCCGCTCGAGCACCAGGACAGTGCAGCCCGCGACGCCAAGCTCGCAGGCAAGGAACAGACCAACCGGGCCGGCGCCCACGATCACTACGTCATGCACGAGAGATCCCCTTCCCACACCTACAGCCGGACGGGCATCCGGCAGGTTCTCTGGAAAGGTGCCAAACCTCGCCGACAACGGACCGACAGCTCCCGATATATGACCGACAGCACGCTCCGCCGCCCGATTGCCCCTGGTCAAAGCGCCGTGTATCTCAGCCGGCATTGACTCCCCGGCCTCAGACCAGCGCGGCGGCGTCACGCAGCGGTCGCGCACCCATCGTCGGCAACAGGGCCGCACGAGGAGCGCTGGTGACACCGACGAGACAGGCGTAGTCCTCGCCTTGCGGCAGAGCCGCGCATCCGCCGCCTACGCGGACGATGTCCGTACGGGTCGGCAGCGTCGTCGGCCCGATGGGAATCGTCGACTCGGGGACTTCGAGTAGCGCCAGACATCCCCGGGTCCGTGGAATCCGCGCGGCGTTGAGCAATGCCAAGTGGCAGTCCAGGAATCCGTTCTCCCGCTGGGCCCGTGCCCGTTCGCGCTGTTTGCCGAGCCAGTGACCGCGAGCATCGCGAACTCGTTTTCCGACGGCGGTCGTGATGTTCGCCATGTTGGCGTACGGGTCGGTGCGGAGGAACTGTGGCGCTGATGCTGTCGGTTGGACAGCCGAGGGTCCAGCGGGTGCGGTACGGCGATGGCCGTGAGGCGTACACGATCTCCGACTCAGTGCGGGGTGCATATCGGAGCGGATAAGTACCTGGCCGACTACGCCTTTCAGGGCTCGGACCGGCCGTATGTGTACCTTCTCGTCGATCCTTCACTGGAGGCCGGCATCGCCGAACAGCTCACCACGCAGCCCGCCGACGGCTGAGAACGGCACGTGGCACCAGGTGGTGCCCGCGGCCCCGTCCGCCCCCGCAACCGCAGGCGGAGCACGGCCAGCGCCTTACGCTGCCGGAGCGCGTGAAGATGCACGCTTCCGTGGTTCGCAGGCGGCCCCTGCCGGCCGCCACCCCCGGCCGGGCCAGGGCGCTGGTGGCCGAGCGCTGCCCCGATCGCGGCGGTACCGCCGATGGCCGGTACCGCCGCGATCGGGGCGGTTGTGCGTCCGCCGGCCACCGTCATCGAGGAGGGCTGGGACCTGTCCTCGATGAGCGGCATCCTGGCCGACACCGCTTACCGTCTGCTGCTGGCCTGACGGCCCGGCCTCACTTCAGGTGCCGGGCGAAGAACCGGGCCCCGTCGTCCACCTCGAACCACGGGGTACCGGCGTGCCCGCCCAGATTGGCGTGCAGCGTCTTCTCCCTGGTGCCGAAGGCGTCGAACAGGTCCAGGGCCATCTGCCGGTCGTTCCCTTCGTCGTCCCACTGCAGCAGGAACTGCAGCGGGATGGTGACCTGCCGGGCCTCCTCGCGCTGGGCGCGGGGCACGTAACCCCCGGCAAAGAAACCGGCGGCCGAGATGCGCGGTTCGACCACCGCCAGCCGAATGCCGATGGCGGTCATCCCCGCGTACCCGACCGGGCCGCCGATCTCGGGCAGCGAAAGGAGGGCGTCCAGGGTGGTCTGCCATTCCGGGACCGCCTTTTCGACCAGCGGGACGATGAAGGACTCGAAGATCTCGTCGACCGGCTCGCCGGCCTGCATCGCCCGGCGGAGGTCGGCGCGGGCCTGCTCGTCGACGGCGGAACGGGGCCGGTCGCCGTGCCCGGGGTGGTCGATGGCGGCCACCGCGTAGCCGTATCGTGCCGCGGAGTGCCGGGCCCGGGCCACCAGCCGGGACTCCCGCTTGTGCAAGCCGCCGTTGTGGCCGCTCAGGATCAGCGGGGCCGGTGCGGATCCAGGCGTCCACAGGATGCCGGGGATCTCGCCGAGGGTGAATTCGCGTTCGAGGACGCCGTCGTCGAGGCGCTGTTCGGAAGTGAATCGCATGGTCGTGCCTTTCGGGAGTGCTCGTGAACGGCGCTCCCGGACGACCTATCGTCCGACCGCGACCCCGGAGGGGAGCACCCATGTCAATACTGCGTTCACGGGTACCACCTCCTCGTTCCTCGCACGGCCTCCGGAAAAGTAGCAGTGGTCGTCGTGGTCCGCCAACGGGTTTTTGCGGAGGCTCCGTGGCCGGATGCCACAGAGCCACTCCCCTCAAGGCCAAGGCCGTGTAGTTGAGGGCTTCGGGCCTGTGACGTGATCGCCGGCCCGGCAAGGTCGGAAGCCCGCGCGATGTCTGCCCGGATACCGGGCCGGCCCGCCTCTCCCACAGCCAGGCCCGCGACCTGCCGGACGAACACACCGGCGTGCGCGGGCCCGGGACCGGCTGGGATCTGTACGAGTACGGCCACTGCCCCTGACCCACCCCGGTGAGCAGGGCGCGTCGCTGCTCATGGTGATGACGAAGTCCCGGCGCAAGAAGCCGGAGAACGTCCGCCGCTGCCTCAAGCCGTCGGGGCCCGGGGGCGTGCCAGAACACCGGCCGGCGCTCAGGATCTGCTGTGTTCGGCATAACTGGCGAGCCCTTCAACCGTGCGGCGCATGAATCGGGTCAGGTACCAACGCCAAAAGAGCCCAGACAGAGGCAACTTGGGGGCGAACTGTGCCGACCAGACTATGTCGGTGCCGCCTTCACGCCGCTGTGCCAGATCGACGGTGCCTCGGTAAAAGCGGAACGGTGCGTTCGCATTCTCGTACACGAACCGCCTGTTGGTGACCAGCTCGACGATCCTCTCGTGCGAGACGGCTCGGCCGGTACGGAAGACTCTGGTCTCTCCGGCCTGCTGCGCATCGCCCGGATCGCCGACTTCGACCTCGACAGCGTCGATCGGCGACCACAGAGGCCACGTACCTGCGCGGACCAGGGCTGAGTAGACGGCATCAGGGTCGCTTGTGAGCGCGCCGTCACGGAATCGGTGTACGTCATCCCTCGAACGTAGGGCGAGGACACAGTGCGAGGACATGTCTCAGATTGCCTGCATGGCGATCAGATCTTGGGGTAGACCGATGGCCGGACACCGACGTGGCGCAGGAACGCCGTCGACGAGGGGCCGGGCCCGGCGAAACCGCACCGCTGGGCGATCTGCTCGATGGTGAGGGTGGTCTCCGACAGCAGTTGTTGTGCCAGCTCGACGCGAGTTCCAGCCGCCCGGCCGTCCAGCGGCGCTTGGCCGACGACCCTCCGGCATCCTTCCCCGCCCGTACGGGCGGTGCTCCAGAACAACCTGCCAGGCAACCGGGCGCCTGGAGAGCAGAGCCACGGGCGGACCCCTCAGGGCTCCCGCCGCGGCAGCCAGGCCCGCAGCCGAAGCAGGCGGCAGCCGAGGTGCGGTGCTCCGGACGGCCGCCCAGGCGGGGTGAGCGGTGGTGATGCCCGCCCGCGTCGGCCCAGCCCCGTTCGCCCACCGCTCCCGTGCCGGACCCCGCTGGGCGAGCAACCCCGGCCGCCCGACCCGGCTGCGGACGGGTCGGAATCATGACGGCCATGCAAGCGCGAGCCCCTGCGGGCGGGGGCATCGCGGGCGTGAACTCCGCCGGCACCGCGGCCGTGCGCTGATCGCGGCCTGCGTGACCGTGATCCTGATCAGCCCGCCTTGGTCGCGAAAGGGCCGCCGTCGCCGAACACGAGCCGCCCGAAGTTCTCACCGATGCGGCGGTGTCCTGCGGGATCAGGGTGGACCTCGTCGGGCAGCGGGAATTCGGCATAGTCGCCCTTGCCGTAGAGGTCACGGCCGTCGAGGTAGTGCAGATACGGGTCATCAGCCGCCCGCTGTTCGACGATCCGGGCGAGTTCGTCACGGATGACGTTGAGTGTCAGCCGCCCGGCCGCACGTTCGGCCGGATCCCCCGTCGCCTTGAACCGCAAGGTGCCGGCGTCGAAGTCGGGTGCGAGAGGTCCAGGAGTGTCCTCCTGGACCGGACACAGGATGGAGGACACGACCAGCAGCGGCGTGGTCCGATGCCCCTCGCGGATGGTGTCCAGGAAGCCGTGGACCGCAGGGGTGAAGGCGCGCAGGCGCATGACGTCGGTGTTGACGACATTGATGCCGACCTTGACGCTGATCAGGTCCGCGGGAGCGTCCCGCATCGCTCGGGCGGTGAACGGGTCCAGCAGCGCGCTGCCGCCGAACCCCATGTTGACGAGTTCCACTCCGCCCTCAGCGGCTGCGAGGGCCGGCCAGGTGGCGGTCGGATGCGTGGCGTTCGAGCCGTGGCTGATGGAACTGCCGTGGTGCAGCCACACCCTGCGTCCGCTGTCCGGCGTCTGCTCGACGGGGGCGTCGGTGCGCAGGGCGATCAGCTCGGTGATCTCCGTATGCGGGAGCCAGATCTCGATGTCCTTGGCGCCCGTCGGCAGATCGGTGAACCGGGCGGCGCCGGCAGGCCCCTCCGTCAGCTCGGAGGACTGGGTGACCATGTCGGTGATCGTGCGCACGTTACCGCCGGCCACCGTGGCCTGGGCCGCGAGACGGCCATCGACCAGCAGGTCGTACACGCCGTCCGCCGGGGCCGGGAAACCTCGGTGGACCCGCTTGGTGGGCAGCGTGTCCAGTTCGATCGTGGTGGCCCTGGTGCGGAAGACCAGCCGCACGCCAGAGGGCTGGGCCTCGGCCACCGCCAGTTGATTGTCAGGGATCTGCCGGCGAGCCCGGGCGGGCAGCCGGTGCGGCAGCAGGCCCTGCGCGGTCGCTTCCACATCGAGGTGACCGCGCAGCATGTCCACTGTGACGGGCGTGGTGATCATGTCGTGCTCAGCGTTGTTCATTGCCTCAGCCTGTTGATCAAGATTTCGGAATGTACAGATGCCCCGGCGCCCGGCACGGCGGACTGCCTCCGACGTACGGCCCTCATCTGGTCAGGGTGTGGCCCGGTTACGCAGCAGAGCGTCGAGGGAATCCACGGTCCAGGCCCAGGACTCCTGCGCGTCCGGGACGCTGCGCTCGAAGCCTCCGGCCGGCTCCAGGCTGACGTAGCCACCGCCGGGCGAGCGCCGAGACGGTCACCTGGTCGGAACCCGCCTCGTCGGCCAGTTCCGCCTCCGCTAGGGTCAGCCGCTGGATCAACCCCACTCTAACCATAACCTTCCTCCCGTCCAACGACATCCATCATGCATTTACCTAATACCTTTAGGTAAATTAGCATGCCGCTCATGGAAGCACCGACCGAGCGGGAGATCCGCACCGCCTTCGTGAACTGCACCAAGGGCGAGGCCAAGCGCCTGTCCATCCCCCACGACCTGGGCGAACGGCCCTGGGACGACCTGGACTTCCTCGGCTGGAGAGACCCCCAGGCCCCCGGCCGGGGACCACCCACACCGGAGGCGTCTCACTCATGGTCGCCGCGAAGGCCGGCACGGCCGGGCAGCAGGGCAACTCCGTGGGCGTCTGTATATGCAGCGACCTCGCCTGCCCGCTGTACGCGCGAGGCAAAAACGACGCGGGCGTCGGCACACGGCTCCCCGAGCCGCTCACTCTGGAAGAGAAGATCCAGCGCACCTCACGGGTTCCTACCGAGCCACATATCGATCACCCCGCTTCACCGGTTCTGCCCGCTTCACCGGTTCTGCGGGCGCCATTCGAAGAGCAGGATGGTCGCGTCGTCCCGCAGTCGGTTGCTCTGGCGCTCGAGGATGGCGTCGATGAGCAGCCGCACCACCTCAGCTGGGCGCTGACCGGCCGCGGAGGAGCGGATGATGAAGTCAGTGAACCACTCCAGGCCGAACTCCATTCCGTTCGGGTCGCGTGCCTCCACGACGCCGTCGGTGTAGAGCAGGACCTGATCGCCCGGTTGCAGTGTCGTCTCGTGGACCTGCCGGGCTGCCGGAGCGAGTGGGCCGGCCAGGCCGATCGGGGGCTGTGGGGGACTCTCCAGTCCCCCGTCGACCACCTGCTCAGCACGGATCAGCAGCGGCGGCTGGTGACCGCAATACAGCACCCCCGTTTCCGCATCGAGCCGGTACAGCACGCCGGTGCAGAAGTGGTCGGGCAGCCACCGGGCGAGCGCCTTGTCGACGGAGCCGACGATGTCAGCCAGGTCGCCACCGCCGCGGCGGGAGGTCCGTTGCCGTTGCCATGGCCACCGACGTGACCAGGCCAGAGGCCAGATCGTGCCCCATGGAGTCGAGGATCATGGTGTGCAGCACGTTCTTGACCACCGAGTGGTCGAAGGCGTCGCCGGCAATGTCGTATGCCGGTTCCAGGACCGCGGTCGAGACACACCTGCGGCTGCCGACGGTGTGGGGTGGCACGAAAACCCGCAGCATCTCGGCGGGCAACCGCATGGTCGTGGTGCGGATGCGGGCGGCGAGCCAGTCGCTTTAGGCGCGCTTGGAGGTGATCAGCATGGCGAACAGATGGCCCAGCATCCGACTGCGGCGCATCCGCACACCGTCGAGCGACGCTGTCCGCACCGCCAGCACACCCAGCCGCTCCGCACCGTCGACCAGAGGAATCCAGACGCTCACGCCGCCGTCGGCATCGAGCACCCGCGGGGAGATGGTGCGGTACGCCCAGCCGGCCAACGAGCAATCCACCGGCAGTGACTCCAAAGCCTCGTCGAGTGGGATGAGCAGTTGTTGTTGCAGGTCGACGAGGTAGATCAGCGCGGCGTCCCGGTCGAGAGCCGAAGCGCACCGGTTCGCCAGGGCTGACAGTTCGAACGGGAGGGCCGTCTGTGCCTCGATGATCAACTCTTCCAGCTGACTCTCGTCGACGGTGACATCGGGACCGGCGGACGCGTGCTGTGGGTCCGACACGCGGATCACCCCTTCCGCGCCCAGTCTCACACCGATCCCGGTCTCTCTCACGTCAGGCAGGGGCCGACGGCACGAACTCACTTATTCCCAACTTTCGCCGGCAACGACGCCTCTGGCGTGAAACCGCACCGGATGTCGAGCCGTCAACCCGATACGACACGAAGAGTTCAACCCCACTAATTGCGTTTGCGTGTTGACCAGGCCGTATACCGTGATAGCTGCCCGCATCGCAGTAAGTAATCGCTGTCAGAAAGGAAACAGTTATGCCCATTTCACGGTGGTGTCTGATGGCCGCTGCTCCGGTGCTCGCACTGTCAAATGCCGGATGCCATGCCTCGGCGTCCTCGAGCTCCCAGCCTCAGGGCAATGAGGGAGCGGGAAGCTACGAAGTAATCCATCTGCATGGGGAGACGACACAGAACAAGAGGCTCGACAACGGAGATCATGCAACCGGAGTAGGCAATCAGGTTCTCATCACCGAAAAACTCGTCCGCAACGGGAGCAAGGACGGCTTTTCCGCAACACGATGCACCCAGGTCGGAGGGTCGTTGAATCCCACCCCGGAGAATCCGACCACTCAGTTGTGCTCAGGCGTCTACAGCCTCGGGAAAGGGCAGGTCACCTGGCAAAATACGCTCTCGGTCACGCGCCAAGGAACGCCACCGCCATGGAAGACGGCTATCACCGGCGGCACGGGTGCGTACGAAAATGCTCGCGGCTATGTTCTTGTTGACGGGGCAAAGCGAGACTACACACTTTATCTCGTTCGAACGTCCTCCTCGTGAAAGCGCGAAGCCAGCTGCTCCTTCAGATCCCGTGGTTCCCCGCGCTGTCCCACGCCACTCCGCGCCGAAGGCACGGGCGTTGGTGTGCAGCGGGCGTCCGATGAGGGAGTCGAGGATGTCGCGAGCGGCGATCAGGTCGTCGATCGCCGCGTTGATCCGGCGACGCTCTTTCGCCAGGCCGTCGATGAGTTCCGGGCATTTCCCGGAACAGGACGATGGTGTCGTCGACGGCGCAGGGAAGGATCTCTGCGACGGCGGAGGTGCCGAGTCCCGCGGACAGCAGGATCTGAGTCCTTGTTCTTCGTAGTGGCGCAGGGAGCGCTGGCTCGCGCTGGTGTGTCGTGACAGTTCACTGATCCTCATGAAGGAGAGTCCAGCAGCGCTTGACCTTGACGCCAATGTGAAGGTTTAGCGTTCGGGACATGATCGAAGCCTCTGACGAGCAGACTCGACTCATACCCGTGACCGTCCTCGGTCTCGGCCCGATGGGCCGCGCCCTGGCCCCCGCATTCCTCGAAGTCCGCCATCCGGTGACGGTGTGGAACCGCACGCCTGGAAAGGCCGGAGACCTTATCGCCCGCGGCGCGATGGCCGCCAACTCAGTCCAGGACGCAGTGCGGGCTGGACAGGTGATCATTGCCTGTCTGATCGACTACGACGCAGTGCGGGCCACGCTCGAACCATCGCAGGCGGACTGGGAGAACCGGTGGCTGGTCAACCTCACCAGCGGAGAACCGGCCCAGGCCCGCCAGATGTCACAGTGGACTGCTGCGCGGGGATTCCACTACCTGGACGGCGCCATCCTGACCCCGAGCTCGGCGATCGGCACTTCATCCGCCGCCGTTCTCTTCAGTGGCGCCCGCGATGTCTATGAGGCTGTTCAGGAGACAATGGCCGCCGTGGGCGGCACCGCGGTGCACCTCAGCGACGATCCCGGCCAGGCATCCGCCTACGAGGTCGCGCTCCTGGACAACTTCGCCACGTCGGTCAACGGCATCGTGCATGCCTTCGCCCTCGCGTCGGCCGAGGGAATCGAGCCGGACGTTGTTGGTCGTGCAGGGCCGGACCGCCGCCTTGGTGGCGGTGGCGTTGGCGCTCGCCATGCCGGAGCCGACCAGGAGCGTGGCCGACAGCGCCGCCGCGACTGCCGTTGCCCGAGTCCTTCGACGCATGGAGACGGGTCCTCTCTTTTCTCGTCGGTGGATGAAGCGGATCAGGACGCGCCGAGGCCGTGGGGCATGCCGATTCCGGTCAGTCCGTCCCAGCCCGCGCCGGCGTTGCACAGCTCGGGGCTGATCCCGGGGTACTCGGCGCACTGATGGAAGTCCTCGTAGTTCCCGCTGGTGATGGGCTGACCGGTGGCGGCGGCGAAGTCGGTCTCGCAGCCGCTGCCGGCGGCCCACCAGCCAGTCGACGGGCCGGTGGCAGGGAGGGTGACACCGCCCACGGCGATCACCGAGGGCAGGTTGGACGGCCACATCTGGTGAATACCGCCGTTGAAGCCCTCGTCCCCGGTGGAGGCGGTGATCGCGACCCCCTTGTGCTTCAGCGCCGTCAGGTCGGCGCCGCTCGTGTTGGTCACGTCCGCGGTGTAGCCGTAACTGACGCTGACGGCCGAGGCGTTGGAGGCGACCGCAGTGTTCACTGCCTTGGCGAAGTCGCCGGTGGAGACATCGTTGTCGTCCTCGCCGTCCTGCCAGGGCACGGAGATTTCCACCAAATGGCAGGTGAGGCACGCTGCGGAGGCCGCATCGAGGTCGAGGGAGGTCTCGAGGGCGAGTTCTTCCTCAAGGGCCGCTCCGGCGCCCTTCTTCTGCGGCGCCGGCTGTTTGCCGCCGGTGTCGTTCTCCAGGGTGATGCAGCCGGACGCCGTGTCGCAGGCCGGCAGGCTTTAGGTGGAGCGGTAGGTGGCCAGGTTGAGGCGAGGGTGGCGTCCACGCCCGCGTCGATGATCGCGATCGTCGCCGTACTCTTCGACGTTGCGGGCAGGTCGTACGCCTTGGCCAGGTCGGGCGGACCGTAACCCGCGGGCGTGGACGCGCGCAGCGGCGTGGTGCTGCCGGTCTTCTCGGTGACGACCCGAGCCCCGCACTTTGGGCAGACGGTGCGCACGCCGTGCTTGGCCAGCAATGACCCGAACAGCACCTCCTGGCGCAGCCGGGCGACCGGCTCGCCGCTGTCAGCGACGGCAGCCGACTGGGCGGTCACGCCGCCCGACGGCGGCGCGGCCGAGGCATGGGAGGAGGCCAGTGCTCCGACCACCAGGGTGGAGACCACCGATACGACCGCCAGTTGGCCGACCAGTCGGCCCCCGTCGGCCGTGCGTATGGCCGGCCGTCTCCCTCTCATTCGATCCACAGATTCACAAATCCTCGCTGCGTCCGGCTTGTTGGGCGCGGACGCGTTTCACGGCGGCCCCTGCGCCGGCTGACGCGGAACGCCGGGACAGCCGCGATGCGATGCATCACGCGAGTGGGATCACCCCCCTGCATCGAATGGCCGCCGTGACCGACGCCGTTCGTCGGGCGGACCGCTGCCTGCGACCCCATCCCTGGTCGGTCAGGTCGGTCAGTTAGGGCTGATCCGATGAGCACTCAGCACATGGGGCGGGGGGACGTCCGGCTTCCGGCTTCCGGCCTCCGGCTTCCGGCTTCCGGCTTCCGGCTTCCGGCTTCCGGCTTCCGGCTTCCGGCTTCCGGCTTCCGGCTTCCGGCTTCCGGCTTCCGGCTTCCGGCCGGAGTTTGCGTAGCTCGGCCGCGAAACGCGCAACCGGCCCAGCACCGGTCATCTCCCCGGTGGCCCTTCATGACCTGCGGTGCGGCCATTGATCAGGCTGGCAGAACCGGCTGCCCATTCAATTCCCCACCCGCAAAAGTCGAGGGCAGACGGCACGGACGCCACCTCGGGCACGCCGGGCCGGTCACAGCAGAAGGGAATCGGATCATGAACGTACACAAGCGCCTCGCGCTCACAACAGCGGCTGCAGCACTCGGTGCCGGGCTGGCCGGGACCGCTCCGGCTCAGGCGGAGCAGCCGTCCCTTGCCACGCAGGCTGCCGCGGCGTCCTCGCCCACGGTCGAACTCACCAACGATCTCGCGCTCGTTCCGGCGCGCGCCGGCTACAACTACATCGTCAACCGCCATAGCGGAAAATGCCTGACGGTCGATGGCTACAGGAGCAGCAACGGCGCTCCGATCAACCAGTACACCTGTGTGGGTCAGCAGAACCAGCAGTGGCGCGCTTCCACGCAGAACACCGGCTTTCAGTTGCAGGCGCGACACAGCGGCCGGTGCATGAGCGTGAAGGGCGGTAGCAAGAAGAAGGGAGCACCCGTGATCCAGTGGACCTGCAACGGTGCCCTGGACCAGACTTTCATCGGCGTGCGCGACACGCTCATCCCCCAGAACAGCAGGCTCTGTCTGGCCATCAAGGGGGGCAGCACGGCCAATCGGGCGCCGTTGATCCAGTGGCGGTGCAACGGTGCAACGGATCAGAACTTCAAGCCCCGACGCGCCTGACACTCCGTGGCGCGCCCTTTCGGCTGCACCAAGTCGCCCTGGAACGTGTGTGAGGCGCAGCGTGCGGTCCCAACGAGCGGTGAGCCGCAGATGGCAGTGGGGGCGGGGCAGCCGGGGGGCTGCCCCGCCCTGCTCGTCGTCTCACACGGCTCGCGGCCGGTGTCTTACGGGGGTATTCGTCGGCCGCGTACCGGTTCTCCCAGCCCGGGCATCCGTCGCGGGGTGGGCAGGCGGCCCGTCTTCCGCCGCGCGGCGGACCACTCTCTCGATCCACGCCGTGGTCCGGTCAGTGCGTGACGGCCGCCGCGGGGCGGACACGGGACGGTGAGCCCGCGCTGTCCGCTGCGCAGCGACCGTGCTGATCGCAGCCATCAACGAACGGCTCCGACCGTCGGTCGGCCTTCGGCCCGTCGCTCACCAATCCCGGACGGCGATCAGTTCCTCTACGTCCGCGTCCGCGAACCCGTAGGCAGTCGCGACGAACCAGAAGTCCTCGGCGATCTCCTCCCGCGCAACCGTCTCAATCTCACTCCCGGCTGCCTCGAACTCCGCCTCCAGCAGGTTGAACTCTTCCGTCGCGGCCTGGCTGAGTAGGTACAGGGCCGTCAGGTCCGACGGCTGCTCAGTCTCAATCCGCTCGCACAGCCGCAGCAGGATCGCTCTGCCCTTGTCGACGACGTCATCGGGGAAGTACTCGTCCGCGTACAGGTGCCGCAGAAACGCGTGCCCTGCTACCTGCTGGTTTGTGATCGGCATGGCGCCTCCCCATCCCCTTCGAGAACCGACGCGCCGATCATGCACCGCGCCACTGACAGGGTGGACCCGCCGGTGAGCCCAGGTATGGCCGGCACTTTCGCAACAGGCTCTGGGCGGACCGGGCGAGGTCGCGGGTGGCTTGCTCATGCGGGGGGCCGACTCCTGTTCCGTGGTGCCGACCCTGGTGGGGTCAGCGGACGAGGGAGACGGCGAAGGGCTGGAAGCCGTGTCGGCGCAGGATATGGGGAACCACCAGGATCATGGTCTCGGTGGCGCGGGCTGTGGTGATGTCGCCGAGGTCCTCGATCCATGCGGGCTGCCAGCCCAGGTCGCCCAGCAGGCCGTTGACGGTCCTCTTCGCGTGTTCGTCGTTGCCCGAGACGTAGACGGTCGGCGGGGTGGGTGGCCAGGGTTTCGGGGGCGGTCATGACCATGAACAGCATGGTGTTGAGGATCTTGACCACACGGGTGTCGGGCAGGGCGGCCTGGAGTTGCTCGGCGAGGCTGCTGCCGGGATAGCACAGGTCGCCGGGCAGGCCGTCATCGGCGTCGCGGGTGGCGTTGGAGACGTCGACGAGGGTCTTTCCGGCGAGCTCGGTGCGCAGGTCGGTGAGGCGGTGCAGGGCGCTGTCGCCGAGCGTCGCGTTGATCAAGATGTCCGCGGTGCGGGCGGTGGTGCGCTGGTCGGAGAAGGAGAGGCGCGGGTCGATGCCCTCGGTGGGCGCCGCGGTCTCCTCCTTCGGGCTCCGGCGGCCGAGGATGACGGGGTATCCGGTCGCGGCGAGCTGGGCGGCGAGACCGGCGCCGACGCGGCCGGCGCCCAGGATGCCGATGGTGGTCACGAGGTGATGCTCCTTACGGTGTCAGGTGGGACGAACGCGAGCGCAGGCCGCTTCGCGGTCAGGCCATCGGCGACAGGACTTTGAGGGCGGCTGTGTGGATGCGGGGGCGGCGGCCAGCAAGTCGCGGCTGCCTGTGCTCCAGGGTTCGCCCGCCAGGTCGGTGACGGCGCCTCCGGCCTCGGAGACCAGCAGGGCACCGGCGACCAGGCCGGAGCGGACGTCGGAGCTGCCAGAACGCGTCCATGCGTCCGGCAGCGACGTGGATGAGCTGCATCGTGGCGGGAACGGAAACGCGCACGACGAGTCCGTTGACGAGCATCGCGGTGACCGACTCGCCGATCCGGCGGAAGGTGCGCTCGTCCTCGCCGGGCTTGGCCTGCTCGGTGCCGATGAGCGCGGCGCGAAGGTCGGTCTTGGCGGACACCTTCAGGGGCCGGTCGTTGAGGCGGGCACCGCCACCGGCGGCGGTGTAGGTGTCGCCGGTCGACGGCAGATGGACGACGCGGGGACAGGGCCAGGCCGCCCGGGAGGTCTACTTCGCTGCCTGGGCGTCCGTTGTCGCCGCGCGGCCGAGCGTGCGGTCGAAGACCGTCAGCAGGAGGTAGAAGACACCGGCGCCGAGCATGACCCAGGCGAGCCGGTGCATGCCGCCGGTGTCCGCGCGTTGCCCGAAGGACGCGGCGGTCGCGGAGGAGGCGATCATTGAGCCGATGTAGGCGAAGGTGCGCAGCAGCCCGGCCGAGGAAGCGGTGCGCTCGGGATCGGCCTGGAAGTAGACGGAGTTCTGCAGGGCCAGGTTGTTCAGCCCCTGCGGGACGCCGAAGATCAGGGCGACGAGGAGCAGCATCCACAGGGGGCTCTTCCCGGTGAGCGTCAGGATCACCAGGCAGGCGACGATCTGCCCGGCCGCGCCGAGAAGCAGCTTCCCGCGCAGGCTCTTGCGCCGCCCGGAAACGAGCGAGACACCGATCGCCACCAGGAACATGGGGATCTGCGCCAGCCCGGCGCGGAAAGGCGTCAGCCCGTAGCCTTCCTCGGTCCACTGGCTGAAGCCGTAGAGGAAGGCGTAGGCGACGACGTAGGCGACCAGCGCGCGTCCGTAGGTGGCCAGGAGCGGCGTGTTGCCGCCGAGTACCCGCAGGTCGATGAACGGGGTGGCGGCCCGTAGCTCCCGCGCCGCGAACGCGGTTCCCGCGGCGGCGGCGATCGCCAGCGGGTAACAGTCGCGCAGATGCAGGTTCATCAAGAACAGCAACAGCGAGATGAGCATCGCGGCGAACAGGCCCATGCCGAGGAGATCGAGCTGGGCGGCCAGGCGGCCACGCTGCGGAGCCTCGCCCGTTCCGGCCGACTTCGGCAGCCGCCACAGCCCCAGCAGCACGGCCGCGACGGACAGCGGCACATTGAGGGCGAAGGTGGCGCGCCAGCCGCCCGCCGCGATCAGCAGACCGCCCAGCAGCGGGCCGACGACGGCGATGGTCTGGTTGGCGACCGCCAGGGCGGTCAGTACCCCGCCGGGACTGTCCCGCCCGGTGCGCTTGGCCTCGCTGCGCAGCAGTGCCATCGCGGCGGGATAGCCCGCGCAGGTACCGAACCCGAGCAGCACGCGCGCGGCGATCAACACCCCCACGTTCGGTGCCAGGGTGCCGACGACGCCGGCGACACCGACGAGACCGGTGCTGAGGAGGAAGAGCCTGCGCGGCCCGAAGATGTCGATGAGCCGGCCCACGACCGGCTGCCCGAGCGAGGTGGCCAGGTAGAGGGCGGAGACGAGCCACGCGGTCTGCGAGGCCGGCGCGCCCAGGGCCCTGCCGATGGGCACGAGCGCGACGGAGATGATCGTCGAGTTGATCGGGTTGAGGACCGAGCCCAGCATCATGGCCGGCAGCAGCCGTCGGTCGAAACCCGGCTCGCCGGTCTCCCGTATGGCGTCCGTCGTCGCCTCAGTCACGTGTCAGCCGCTCCAGTACGGCCATGGCGGCGATCACAGCCTGACGTTCTTCTTCCGTGCATTTGTCCTGCAACTGGCCGGCGAGCCATTCCGTCCGGGCCTGCCGTCCCTCCTCCACCCGACGGTGCCCCTCCGCGGTCAGTGCGATCAGCAGGCGGCGCCCGTCGTCCGGGTCAGGGCTCCGCTCCACCAGCCCCATCGCGGCAAGCGATGCGACCATCGCCGTCATCGACTGGTGCCGCACCCCTTCGGTCGAGGCGAGCTCACTCGCCGTGACGCCCCCCTTGCCGGACAGACGGGCCAGGACGGACGCCTGGCCCAAGGTGATGTCCTCGGCCTCGGAAGCCTTCAGGATGCGGCGCCGCAGACGGCTGATGACCGCACGGATCTCGCGCGACGCCTGAACCGCCGACGGCGACAGGCTCGGGTTCTCACTCATGCCCTCCACGCTAAAGTATGCAGCCCTAGCTGTACAGTTTTGCCTGTACAGCATGTGCCGCGTCACTCACTGTCCCCTTGCACACAAGCCAGGAGCAGCCGTCAGCGCTGGTCAGCGGGCCGGCCCAGCGGAGGGACCGCTCTGGCCCCGGCACCGCGCCGAGCACCGCGGGAAATGCCGAGCGCGAACTGTCAGTGACGCGGGCGGGAGTTGAGGCGGGCGGCCTGGCGCGTCAGGTGGTCGCGCTCGGCGAGGTTGGGTGCCTTTCGGGCCGCCTCGGCGTACAGCCGTGCTGCCGTCACCAGGTCGCCGTCGCGCTCGTGGAGGTACGCCGCCACCGCTGGATGGCGGGGCAGTGAGGCGTCCAGCGCCGCGAGCGCGGAAAGCCCGGCGCGCGGTCCGTCGGCCTCACCGACGGCGACCGCGCGGTTGAGTCGGACGACCGGGCTGTCGGTCAGCCGCGTGAGCTCGTCGTACCACTCGACGATCTGTACCCAGTCGGTCTCCTCGGCGGTGGGCGCATCCGCGTGGAGTGCCGCGATGGCGGCCTGGACCTGGAACTCCCCCAGTCGGTCGCGGGCGAGGGCCGCCTGCAGGATCTCGACGCCCTCGGCGATCGAGGCGGTGTCCCACCGGCCTCGGTCCTGCTCGGCGAGCGGCACCAGGCTGCCGTCGGACGCGGTCCGGGCGGCGCGCCGGGCGTGGTGGAGCAGCATGAGGGCGAGCAGCCCCGCCACCTCGGGGTGGTCGACTTGGGCCGCGAGCTGCCGGGTGAGCTGGATGGCCTCGGCGGCGAGGTCGACGTCGCCGGAGTAGCCCTCGTTGAAGACCAGATAGAGGACGCGCAGCACGGTGGCGACATCGCCGGGCCGGTCCAACCGCACGCCCGAGACGGTGCGCTTGGCCCGGCTGATGCGCTGCGCCATGGTCGCCTCGGGCACCAGATAGGCCTGGGCGATCTGGCGAGTGGTCAGCCCGCCGACGGCGCGCAGAGTGAGCGCCACCGCGGACGACGGCGTCAGCGACGGGTGGGCGCACAGGAAGTACAGCTGGAGCGTGTCGTCCACAGCGGGCGAGGGTCCGGGCGGCGGCTCCTGCTCGACGAGGTCCTCACGCCGGCGGCGGGCGGTGTCCGCCCGCGACGCGTCGAGGAACCTGCGCCAGGCCACGGTGACCAGCCAGCCCTTCGGATCCCGCAGGGGATATCCCCTGCTCGAAGAGCTTGGGGAGGGGTCGGCCGACCAGACGCGGACCGCCTCGACCAGGGCGTCCTGCACGGCGTCCTCGGCCGCCGCGAAGTCGGCTCCGCGGCGGACGAGGATGGCGAGCACGCTCGGCGTGAGGCTCCTGAGCAGGGCCTCGTTCATCGAGGAGGTCACTCCGTGATGGTGGGCGGCGCGGCCAGGCACGGACGCACCTCGAGCCACTCGTGGATCGGCTTCCCGCCCGCCCCAGGGGCCGCCGACAACTCCCCGGCCAGCTCGATGGCGCGCTCGTAGCTGTCGACGTCGATCACCATCCAGCCGGCGATGAGGTCCTTGGTCTCGGCGAACGGACCGTCGGTGACCGGCGGGCGTCCCTCGCCGTCGTACCGCACGAACATGCCCTCGGGGGCGAGCGCCTGACCGTAGACGAACTCGCCCGTCTTCTCGAGCCGGGCCGCGAAGTCATGCATGTACTGCACGTGCGCCGAGATCTCCTCCGGCGTCCACTGGTCCATCGGCACATCGTTGACCGCAGCCGGAGCGCCGCGGTAGTGCTTGAGCAGCAGGTACTTGGCCATCGTGATGCTCCTCGGTGCTCGTGCGACCCATTGTGGCCGCCTTCACCTCAGAGACGGAGCCAAGCACCCGTTCTCGACATCGCCGGCCAGAATTTCTTCGACTCTCGTGGATCAGCCCGGGTGAACCGTCTCGCGGTGTCCGGATCGACCGCACGACGCGAGGACGACAGGAGGCACGCGCACCCCAGCGCCGGCATCGCCCGGCAGCCGCCTCCGGTGTATCCCGCGCTCCGGGCCGAGCAATGCGCAGGTCAGGATGCCAGGACCACTCATCCTTGCGGTGCCGCCACAGGATCCCGCGACCGAGGAACTGTCGTTGGCCCCGGCCGGGTGGCTCGCGGGCGGGACGCCTGTCGTCTCAGGCACACAAAACCGCCCATACATCCGATCCATTGCACCGGATTCGCCCCCACGGAGGCCACCTCCTTGCAATCCAGCCGCGTACAACCCGTTGACAGCGTCGAGCGTCGACTGTCAGGTTGAGGCCATTCATCGGATGTCTCGGTCTCCCTGCGGGCATGCTCGCGGCTTGACGGATCCCGGAGCGGTCATGAAATGGATTGCGTCGACGTGCAGGATCCTCGGTTCCGCACTCGCATTCGGACTGGTGGGCGCGGGAGCGCTGGGCGTGTCGGCAAGTCCGGCGCGGGCCGCCACCGCATCGGTGCTGTGGGCAGCGCCTGACGGCCACGGCGCGGCGTGCACGTCGAGGAATCCCTGTTCCCTGACCACCGCGCAGGCCGAAGTTCGCGCTGTTGAGCACGACCGGAACCCGGCGAGCCTCAGGGTCGAACTGCTCGGCGGCACCTACCGGTTGAGCAGGACGTGGAAGTTCGGCGCGGAGGACTCCGGCAGGCCCGGGCACCCGGTGGTGTGGGAGGCCGCGCCCGGCGCCCACCCGGTCGTCTCCGGCGCCTCCCGGGTCACCGACTGGCACGAGGTGGGGAGTACCGGTGTGTGGGCCGCACACGTGCCCCACGGCAGCGTCACCCGTCAGCTCTACGTGGACGGCAGGGAAGCCCCCGTCGCCCAGGCCACCCCGGCGGCCCTGCACTTCACGGGCGACTGGGCCGGGTCGGCCACGGGGTACGACCTGTCGCACGATGCCACGGCCCGGGCCTGGTTCGCACACCTCACGCCCGCGCAACTGGCACAGGTCGAGTTCGACTATCCCGCGGGCAACGGCGCGTGGACCGACTCGAAGTGCGGGGTCGCACGGATGTCCGGCAGCACACTGGTCATGGACCAGCCTTGCTGGACCAACGTCACCGACATCGCCCCGTTCAGCCAGGGCAGCGGCGGCCTGCCGTCGATGTCCACCTCACAGCTGCCGGCCACGATCCAGGGCGCGCGCAGCCTTCTGACGGGCGGTCAGTGGTTCCTGGACGGCTCCGCCGACACGCTCTACTACACGCCCAAGAGCGGTCAGCGGATGGCCGGCCTGGACGTCGAACTGCCCCGGCTGGAGAAGCTGGTACAAGGTGCCGGAAGCCTGGCCGAGCCCCTGCACGACATCACTTTCGCGGGCCTCCAGTTCTCGTACGCCACCTGGAACGCCCCCTCGTCGCCGGCGGGCTTCGCCGACGTGCAGAGCAACCTCCACAGAACCGGCGCCAACAACCAGGGGCTGTGCACCTTCTCCGCCCCCGCCGGGAGTTGCCCGTGGGGCGCACTCACCCAGCCCCTCGCCAATGTCGCTTTCACCGGGGCCAGTCAAGTGACGATCACCGGTGACCGATTCGTCAACCTCGGGGGCGCCGGCCTGAGTTTCATGTACGGGGGAACGCACAACGTCATCGACGGCAACGAGTTCACCGGGATCGCCTCCACCGCGCTGTCGCTCGGCTGCACGTACGACCCGACTCCCACCGCCACGCCGGCCTCGGTGATCAAGGACAATTGCACCCCTGACCCGAAGACCGTGCAGGCGGACCAGGTCGGGACGAACGAGATCCTGGACCACACCGCGGTCTCGAACAACGTGATCCACGGCGTCGGCACCGACTACCGCTCGGCCTGCGGCATCACGCTGCTGTTCAGCCGCCACACCACGATCACGCACAACGAGCTCTACGCCCTGCCGTACACCGGGATCACCGCGGGCGTCATCCAGGGCCACGTCGACGAAGCCGACCATCCGCAGAACTCGACCAACATCAACGCCGACAACACGATCAGCGACAACCTGATCTTCAACGTCATGCAGGTCCTCGACGACGGCGGCGCGATCTACATGGAAGGCCACCAGGCACAGTACGTCCACCAGGCCGACGGCACCATCGACGCGACGGCCACCCTCGCCCACGGCCTGCACGTCACCGGCAATGTCGTCTACAACGACGGCTCACGCTTCAACGCCTTCTACGACGACGCCGGTTCAGAGTGGATCAGCTTCAGCGGCAACGTCGAGTTCCACCCGCTGGCCGCACTCGGCGCCCAGGGCGGCTGTTCGGCCACCGGCCACTTCTGGGTCACCGGCAACTACTTCTCCGACCCCGCGGGCAGCTACTTCTGCACGCTGCCGATCGACTCCCACGTCAACGACAACACCGCCATCCCCGCGTCCCCGGGCCCGGGTGACATCCCTGTCTCTCTCCTGGCCCACGCGGGCGTCACCGACGGACACCGAGCACTGGTGGGCCACCTCCCCCTCGAAGCGAGCTACATCTCCGCACCCACGCCCGTCACCGCCGGATCCTCGACCGAACGGGTCCTCATCGCCGGTGCCGGCTTCTCGCGCGGAACCCCGGTGTACTTCGGCAACCGGCGCGCGAGCGACGTCCAGTGGGTCTCCTCCGGCTTCCTGATCGCCACGGTGCCGACCGGAGCCGACGGCACGGACGTCACCGTCGGCACCTACGTACCCCGTCCGGTCATCACCGCCCCCACGGGCGGCACCACCGGCCTGGCGGACACCATCACGGTGCGCGGTACAGCGGTGGCAGGCAACGCCATCGCGGTCACCGACAGCACGAACCGGGCAGGCTGCACCGCAACCGCAGCCGCCGACGGCAGCTGGTCATGCACGCTCACGGGATCCTTCCCCGGCCAGCAGACCCTGTCCGCCACGCAGTCCGGCAAGGGCGGAGCCACATCCAAGCCGTCGGCGGCTGTCCTGGTCTACGTGGGCACCCCGCCGGCCACGGCACGCCTCAACGACACCGATCCGTCGATCGTCTACAGCACCTGGGACTACCTGGGAAACCGGGGCTACGGCGACCACGACGATGACGTCCACTACGCGACGACCGACGGCAGCAGCATCACGTACACGTTCATCGGCGCCGGGATCAAGGTGTTCGGTGAGGAGTTCACCGATCAGGGCGACATCGGCGTGTCGATCGACGGCAAGCCCGCCACCGTCGTCGACACCGTGCCTGCGGACGGTACGCGCCACGCCGATGCCGCCGTCTACACCAGCCCGGCACTCGCCGCCGGCGTCCACACCGTCGTGGTGACCAAGCTGTCGGGCACCTACGCCACCTTCGACGGCTTCGAAGTCGACAACCCCGCCTCCGACTGACCGCTGGACGCCCCACTGGAATCCTGGCAGGACGGCAAGCCTCCGTGCGGCGGAAGGACCCCACCGCCCGGAGGCTGCGCCACCCCCATCGGCGCGGCCTCGGTATCCACGCCCAGGACATCAACCGGCCCTCCGCAGGCGAACACATCGCTCCTGGTATCCAGCAGCGGTGTGCCATCTGCGGAGCACGGCACCGCCGGCGAAACCGCACAGCCGGACAGCGTCACCGGACCTTCGGCCCGGGGGCCGGGCGCAGTGCGTCGACAATCAAGTCGAGGAGCTGGTCGACCCTCTCCGGCGAGTCGATCGCCGTGGTCGAGAGGAACACGCCGAGGAGCATCATCGTGACGTCTTCAGGATCGACGTCCGACCGCAGCGAACCGGCCTCTGCGCCACGGCGCAGCATCATGGCGATGGCGGCCGTGATGCGTTCCCGCGTTGCGGGCGTGGCAATGCTGCCCGACGCCCAGCCCGCGCGCAGTGTGTCGGACATGCCGCGCTTGATCTTGAAGAACGCGGCGTACCGCGTCATCCATGCGCGCAGTGCGGCTGCGGGCTCACGTTCGTCGAGGAGCGCCGGTGCGCTGGACACGACCTCGTCGAGCTCTGCGGCGTAGACGGCCTCCACGAGCGCCTCTCGGGTCGGGAAGTGCCGGTACAGCGTGCCGATCCCGACGCCGGCCACGCGGGCGATCGCGTCCAGCGGGACGGCATCCGCCGTCGCCGCGAAGGCGTCCCGGGCGGCGGCGAGGAGTCTGTCGCGGTTGCGCCGTGCGTCGGCGCGTGCCGGCCGACCGGGCGCTGCTCCGCTGCGGCCGGTGGCCGTGGGCTCGGTCTCAGGCAAAACGGAGGACCTCCGGTTAGTGGTACGGTGAAGCGGAGAGACTCCGCTTCGTCCATGGTCCCACGCGAAAGAGAGCCGATGGCTTCCCCTGCCCGATCTCCTCAGGTCACCGCGTCCGGCGCGCAGCGCGCCGGTGGCTCCGGGCGGCTCGCGGGCCGCACCGTCTCCCGGATCGGCTTCGGTGCGATGCAGCTGGAGCGCCTGCGGAGCGACCGCAAGGCCGCGATCGCGATGCTGCGCCGCTGCATCGAGCTGGGCATCGACCACATCGACACCGCCCAGTTCTACGGCCACGGCTTCGTGAACGAGGTGATCCGCGAAGCCGTCCGCCCCGAGGACGATGTCCTGGTGGTCAGCAAGGTCGGCGCCGAGCCCGACCCCGACGGTCCGCTTCCCCTCCGCCTCGCGCAGCGCCCCGAACAGCTGCGGGCCGGCGTCGAGGACAACCTGGCGACCCTCGGGATGGAGCAGATCCCCCTGGTCAACCTCCGCCGTACGGACACCGGCCCTGGTCTGCGCGCCGAAGGGGATCAGATCGTCGCCCTCGACGACCAGCTCGCCGTGATGACCGCCTTGCGCGACGAAGGCAAGATCGGCGCGATCGGCCTCAGCAGCGTCTCCCTCGACGTCCTGCGCAGCGCCCTGCCCGCGGGCATCGCGTGTGTGCAGAACGCCTACAGCCTCTTGGCCCGCGACGACGAGGACATGTTCCGGCTGTGCCTGGAGGAAGGCATCGCCTGGGTGCCGTACTTCCCCCTCGGCAGCGCCTTCGACGGAATGCCGAAGGTGACCGACGAACCCGCCGTCATCACCGCCGCGGGTGCGCTGAGCGCCACACCTGCCCAGGTCGGACTGGCCTGGCTGCTCCACCACGCGCCGAACGTGTTGCTGATCCCCGGCACGGCCGACCCCGATCACTTGGAAGCGAACGTGAAAGCCGGAGCGGTCACGCTCGACAAGGCAACGCTCTCCGTCCTGGACGCCGTCCCGTCCCGCTCAGGAGACATCGCACTCGACTAGGTCGCCGTCTTCGGCGCCGGCACCGGCCTGGGCGCTCCGTCGCCCGCCGCAAAGACCGCCTCGGCGCCCTCACCTAGCACTCCGGCCGGCGGACCTCGCCCGTGCCCAGGGTGATCACAGCTCGGGGCCGCATGGGCTCCTCGCCTCGCCGGGAGAGCAGGACCACCTCCTCGACCACCGCCGACAGCGCGCCGAGCCGGACGGCACACTCGTCGGCCAGGTGCTTGGGATCCCGGGTGCGGCCGAGGGACAAGTGCGGGGTGAAGCGGCCGCCACGCCCGCGGCAGAGCGGGAACCGCAGCCCCAGCTCCTGGTGGAGCCGGGCCCAGGGTGCCGGGCCCGCCGCGGCTGGATCGAGCCACACTGTCGCGTGGTGCCGATGCCGGAAGTACCGCACTCCGGCCAGGTGCGCCGTGAACGCCATGGTCTCGGCCGCTCCTGCGGAGAGCAGCGGCACAGCCCAGGCGAACTCCTCCTCCGGTACGAAACCGAACAGTAGATTCACATGCGGCGGCCAGCGCCGTACCTGCGGATCGTGCTCCCATCGGATGTCCTGAATCACCGGCCAGAGCTCCCGCGGCGGAAGCCACGCCACCGCCGTCCGGGCCGTCGGCGCCACCTCCAGCGCACCCACCGGCCCGGCCCCGCCGAGAACCGGATGACCGTCCACATGGTCATGGTCCCAGACAGGGCCCGGAACCGTTCGGAGACTCGGTGACGATCGGTGCGGCGAACGGCCGCACTTGCAGGAGCCCACGGACTGGGGCCGCTCGTGATTGCTGCCGGGGCGACAGGGGTCCTAGGAGCAGCGTTTCTGTCTGTGGTGGCAGCAGTTGTCCTCGGAGCGAGTTGGGTGCGGAAGAGGCGCGGGCGCTAGTCCGGTTCACGAACTCACCTCCGTCGACCGTCGCGCCGCCACCCGCGCTGGTGGAGCTCCGTCCTCGAGCGTGAACCCCACTGATCAGAGGCATCAGCAGGCCGGTTGCGCGCCGGGGTACAGCTCGATGCGCGACGCGCCCTGGGATACCCGATCCGGCGACGGACGGCACCGCCCCCACAGCACCGGAGCGATGCTGTGGGGCATCGGACCGTCCAGGCCACATCGGATCACCCGGGGCGTGAGGAAACCCGCCCCCGTATCCCCGGACCACGAACACGATCCGTGCGTGCTGGAAGCGGAGCGAAAGCGGAGGACCAGTGTGCCCAGCACCGTTCGGGGCACGCAGCTGAGCACGGGCCCTGGCAACAGGACCCACTCCCGCTCAGTCATTTGGGAACGGTTGGAGTCGTGGAGCAGTACAGGCCGCTTTCGCAGGTGGCCGAGGGCTCCTCAATAGGAGGCTCCCCCGGGCAGTCGGCGCTGTAGCACGGATCAGTGGGTTCTCCGGAGGGCACGAGACGGGGATCGTACGGATCGTCGTGTCCGGTGTCGGACGAAGGCGGGGACACCGGCAGGACTCCTGGATCACCGGTGCTCACGCGGCCCGGTCCGCTCGTCCCGGACGTGGCAGACGATCCACTGCTCTCGTCCTCCTGCCTCCCAGGCCCTGAGGAGTGCCTGGAGGCCACGCCGGGAACAGCCGGCGAAGAGGGCACTTGATGCTGAGGCTTGGGCGAGGCACATCCGCCGGCCAGGAAAGCGACCACCAGTAGTCCGGTTGCTGCATACGTTCTGTTGCGTCCTGACCTTATGGCCTCCCCCAAGGCAGACAACGAGTGTAGGGGAAACCGGCCCCGAGCAACCAGCAGTGACTACCAGTCCGCGTCGCTACCACTGCACCTCGGGTCACAGACTGAGCGAAGTGTCCGACGGGCCGTCGGAATACGGCCGTGCATGGCCATCGTCCGCAGTCGCTCGGGTCAACGGTGGCGCCGCTCGGGCACGGGCGGCAACCGCGGCGCCACCCGTTCCCACAGGCCGCACGGAACAAGATCAGCACGTCCTGGCCACCGAGCGCTCCGGCGGCAAGACCCGGTGCGGCGTGAAGGGGGTCAGTTCAACTGTGGTGGGACCCAGGCGTGGTGCCGAAGGATCATGCGCGTTGCGGCGTGGGAGGGCGTCATCCGCATCGCCGTGTTCCGCAAGGCCACGGCCAACGGGTGGGAGAGCTGCTGGCCCATCCGCCCGGCCTGGCGGGCCGCCCGGGCGACGGCGTGACTGCGCGGTCGGCGCTCAGCGTCGTACCAGGCAAGCGCGGCTTCGACGGTGGACTCGGTGGCAAGCGCGGCGGCCAGGGTGACCGCGTCCTCCAGAGCCTGACAGGCGCCCTGTCCAAGGTTCGGGGTCATCGCATGCGCCGCGTCACCGAGCAGCGCGATCCGGCCGAACCTGTACGAGGGGAGCGGCGTGCGGCGTTCGTTGATGTCGTGGTGCAGCACGGCGTCGGTCGGGTCGCGTTGAACAGGGTGGGGATCGGGTCGTGCCAGTCATGGAATCTTCGGCCCAGTTCGGCCAGGGGGTCGGCGAACCGCGTCCCGGCGGGGAGATTGAGGACCGCGTGCCATTCGGCGCGCCCGTCTGGGAAGGCGATGTGCCCGAACTCTGCGCCGCGCCCCCAGGTCAGCTCGAAGTCGGTGCGCAGTTCCACTGCTTGCTCGGTGATGGCGCGCAGTACCGTCGAGCCGCTGTGGACAGGGCCAGGGTGGGTCGGGAAGAGCAGGTCCCGGACCTGGCTGCCGATGCCGTCGGCCGCCACCACCAGATCGGCGTCCAGGACCGTGTCGCCGCCGTCGACTCGAACCGTCCCGGAGTCGAGCTGCTGGACCGATCGAGCCTCACAGCCGATCAGCAGTGTCCGGGCGGGCAGGGGCTCGCGTAGTAGCCGGTGCAAGGTGGAGCGGGGAATGCCCGTGATGGGCGCACCCACTGCCTTCTCCAGCTCCGCGCCGTCCATCCGGGCCAGCCGACCGCCCTCCGGCGTGCGGGTCCCGCCGCTGTACTGGCCTCGCGACGCCTCCCTCACCGCCTGGTCTATGCCGAGTTCGTCCAGTGCCCGAAGGCCGTTCGCGGCCAGGGAGATACCCGCCCCCGCGTCGTCGAGCACGCTCGACGACCGTCGCGTCCCAGCCGATGCGGCGCAGACCGCTATGCCTGCACCGTGGAAAGCGTGCGCGCCCCGGAGTTGCGCGAGATTCTCGTGCCCCGCGAGAACGCCGGCCGCGAGGCCGTTCGGTTGTTCCTCGCGGGGCGCGGCGTGACGGACGTCGAGACACGCACGCGCACGCCGCTGACCTGCATCGACGGACTGGTATTCGACCGACTTGTGTGCGGAGGTGAAGTACCTCGCGAGGCCCTCGAACGCCTCGTCGCCGCCGCCCTGCGCTAGATGATCAATTCCAAGGGGGCGGTGCGACCGCCTGGCCTGGTTGATGCAGACGCGCCGAGGACATCCGAGCGTGGATCGCCAGCCTTGAGCGGTTCTGCGATCGATTAGGGTTGCGCAATGTTCGAAGGAAATTTGGTAAGGCTGCGTGCGCTGCGCTCCGAGGACGCGGAGCATCATCTTCGGTGGCGCAACGACCCGGAAGTGGTGCGCTGGGCCGCGGCCGGCGATCCGTGTTTCGGACCGGTCTCAGCAGAGGCGATCGGGCTCGGCTTCGACACCATGCTGCGCCTGATTCCGAGAGAGTCGGCCGTGTTCACGGTCGAGGATCTCGCAGGCGGAAGGGTGATAGGCATGGCCGACTATCGGGACCTGGACCCGTACGCCGGAGTGGCCACGCTCGGAGTCACCATCGGCGAGCGAGAGTTCTGGGGTCGCGGCCATGGCAGTGACGCGTTGCGGCTGCTCGTGGACCACCTGTTCGGCGCGTACTTCCTGAGCCGGCTGGAGCTGGACACCTGGAGTGGCAACGAGCGCGCCATGCGCGCCTTCGCCAGGCTGGGCTTCCGTGAGGAAGGTCGCCGCCGGTCGGCGGTGCTGGTGGAGGGGGAGCGCTACGACCGCGTGCTCTTCGGGATGCTTCGCGAGGAGTGGACAACCCCCGCATGACGTTGTAAAAGATCTTCCAAGGGCTGTTTGTGAGGGTGAGCACGAGGGCGCCCAAGATCGTTGTGTGACGAACAACCTGGACAACCTCGCGACAGCACTCTATGTGACAACTGACGATCTGCTGAAGGAGCGTCCGGACTTGGCGCCATGGCGGCCGACCGTGGGGATCGCGCCGCAGCTCACCGACGCCGAGCTGGTCCCCCTTGCGATGATGCAGGCCATGCTGGGGTTCACCTCCGAAGCCAGGTGGCTCCGGCGTTCCCGGGCCCGCCTGCGGCACCTCTTCCAGTACCGGCCGCAGCAACCCGGCTACAACAAGCGGCTACGGAAGGCCGCCGAGTTGCTCCGCCAGGCCACCCGGATCCTGGCCACCAGCACCTCGGCGTGGACCGACGCTGTGTGGAACGTGGACTCCACACCCGTGGAGTGCGGCCGCTCACGTGAGACCGTGAAACGCTCCGACCTGGCCGGATGGGCCGAGTACGGGTACTGCGCCAGTCACAGCCGGTTCTTTTGGGGCCTGCGGCTGCACCTGGTTTGCACCCTCCAGGGCCTACCTGTCGCCTTCGCCCTGATCGGGGCCAAGGCTGACGAGCGCGAGACCCTGCTGGACCTGCTCGCAGCCGAACCGCACCTCGTTGCCGCCCGGCCCGGCCAGACTCTGATCGGCGACAAGAACTATTTCGGCCGCGACTTCGAACACGAACTCGCCCAGCGGGGAATCCAGTTGCTACGGCCAACCCGCAAGGGCGCACGGCAGCGGCCCGGCGGATCCCTGTTCAAGCCGCTCCGGCAGGTCATCGAGTCGGTCAACGAGACCTTCAAGGGACAGCTCAACCTCGAAGACTACCGAGGACGCACACCCCGCGGCGTCATCGCCCGTGTCACGCAACGCATGCTCGCGCTGACTGCCGCCATCTGGCACAACGACCACACCGGACAAGCCACCCTCCGCTCGCTCACCTCCTAACGATCACCAACCCCTTGGAATTGATCATCTAGGCCCTGACCGTCGGCAGCTCGCCGCCCCAGACGCCGCCGACGCGGCCCGGTGACCCGGCGCGGGCACGACTGGCTGTGACCATCGAGGCGGCTGTCTATCCGCGATCGGAACTCGGCTCGGCTGGGCCGCCTGAGGGCGCTTCGGTCTTCGTGTAGAGGACCTCGCGGGCCTGCTCCGCGGCGCGGGCGATGCTCTCGCCGACGAAGTCGACGAAGCGGGCGATGTTCTCGAGGCGGGCGGCGGCCGGGGTGCCGGGACCGAGGATGGTGACGCCCTGCCGTGCGGTCTCGGCGAGTTGGGCGTTGGATCGGGCGGCGGCGATCATCCCCTGGTACCAGACGTCGTTGTCGACGACGTAGCGCTCGCGGCGGCGTTCGTCGCGTTCCCGGCGGACGAGGCCCTGGCTTTCGAGGAACGTGATGGCTTTGGAAACCGACGCCGGGCTGACCTGGAGGCGCTGGACGAGTTCGGACGCGGTGAGGCTGCCCGCGTCGGTGGTGTAGAGGCAGGTCAGTACCCGGGACATCATCTTGGGCAGGCCCTGCTGCATGAGGAGGGTGGTGAACATCTCCTCGTACTCGCGCACGGCCTCGGTGTCGCGTCCGTGGGGCTGCGGGGGCGCCTGCACGCCTCGGGGAGCGGCCTGCCTGCGCCGGTGGGCGCGGCGTTCGGTGGCGCGGTGGGCCAGGTCGGCACGGTAGGCGGTGGGACCGCCGTTCCGCATCACCTCACGCGTGATCGTCGAGGTGGGGCGGTCGAGACGTCTGGCGATCTCCGCGTAGGCGAGCCCGTCGGCCACCCCCAGCGCGATCTGCTGGCGTTCCTGCTGGGTGAGCCTGCCTCCCGGCATCGCGATCTCCCTTCGTGCTTCTTTGACGCCTCCACCATAGCGTTCACCGTCAATCCAATGCAACGACCGGAATGACGCACTGTTGCATTAAAACTAAGGCCGTTGCAACGATATTTGTGATGTCACCTGCACTAATGTTGATTGTACGCAATAAACTTGTTGTGCGATCTATGAACGCAACGTAGCGTTTCCGGCATCAGAAACACCAAGCGCAGGAGGAGAGCACGATGCAGAAGTTCGACACCCCCACTCCGATCGCCGCCGTTCTCGACATCCCGGCGGGACGCATCCACTTCATCGCCGCCGACCGGGCCGACACCGCGGTCGAGGTCCTGCCCGCGGACGCCTCGAAGGGCCGCGACGTGAAGGCGGCGGAGCAGATCGAGGTGTCGTACGGCGACGGTGTCCTGCGGATCGAGGCCCCGGCGGCGAAGAGCCAGATCCTCGGCGCTTCCGGATCCGTCGAGGTGACGGTCCAACTGCCCGCCGACTCCCGTATCGAGGCGAAGGCGGCCAGCGCCGAGTTCCGGGCCGTCGGACGGTTCGGCGACGTCGCCTTCGACGGCGCGCACGGCTCGATCAAGCTCGACGAGGCCGCGAGCGTCCGCCTCACCGCTCTCGCCGGCGACGTCTCGGTCGGCCGCCTGGGCGGCCCCGCGGAGATCAGCACCGCAAAGGGCGACATCCGGATCGCCGAGGCCCTGCGTGGCACGGTCGTGCTGCGCACCCAGTCCGGCGACGTGTCGGTCGGCGCCGCCGCCGGAGTTTCGGCCTCCCTGGACGCCGGCACCGCCCACGGCCGGATCCACAACGCGCTCAAGAACACCGACGGCGCCGCCGCCCTGAACATCCACGCGACCACCGCCCACGGCGACATCACCGCCCGCAGCCTCTGAAGGAGCCCGGCCGACGCGCTCGCTTCAGCCCTCCGATGCCGTCATCACCCCCGCCGCGATGGCGCCACCGAAGCATCACGGCAGGCCCGGAACCAACACCGAGGAAGGACAAAAGGAATGAGCACCACTCAGGACTATCAGGTCGCGGAGCAGCTCCTGCGCCGGCCCGTCCGCCCTGGCGAGCTCGTCATAGGCGACCAGGTCAGGCCGCAGTGGATCGACGGAGGCGCCCGCTTCTGGTACGCGGTGAGCGATGGCGTCGGCAGGCGGTTCATGCTGGTCGAGCCGGCGGCGGGTACCCGCGAGCCGGCCTTCGACCACGCCCTGCTCGCCGCGGCGCTCGCCGCCGCCTCCGGGCAACAGGTCGACCCCGGGGCGTTGCCGTTCATGGCCATCGAACTGACCGAGAACGCCGTGGAGTTCGATGCGTTCGGCGAGCACTGGCGCTGCCGCCTGGACAGCTACGCCTGCGAGCGGGCCGAGTTCACACCGGCGGGCAACCCGCTGGAGGTGCCATCACCCGACAGGAAGGTCGCGGTGTCCCAGCGGGGGTACGACCTGTGGGCGCACTCGCTGTCCGACGGCCGCGAGTGGGCGCTGACCACCGACGGTGAGCCCGACCACCGGTACGGCTCCGGCCCGGACTGCATGAGCAACGGCACCCTGCTGCGCAAGTTCGGCCTGCCCCACCTGCCGCCCGCGGTGGCCTGGTCTCCCGACTCGACGAAGGTGCTGGCGCATCGGACCGACGAGCGCGGCGTCCGGCAGACCCACCTGGTGGAGGCCCGGCCCGCCGACGGCGGCGCGCCCCTCCTGCGCACCCAGCGGTACGCCTACCCCGGGGACGAGAATCTGCCGCAGGCCCAGCTGGTCGTGCTGGACGTCGCCGAGGGCTCGGTGGTTCGCGCGCAGACCGAGCCGCTGCTCATGCCGCAGTTGTCGCCGATCACGAGCAAGTGGGCGTGGTGGGCCCCGGACAGCTCGGCGGTGTACTACCTCAGCCAGCCCCGCGACCTGCGCACGCTCGCCCTGCACCGGCTGGACCCGGCCACCGGCGAGGTCACCACTGTGCTCAGCGAGACCGGAACCACCCGGGTGGAGCCCAACCAGTGGTTGTACGAGCCTCCGATCGTGCGGACGCTGGCCGACGAGGTGCTGTGGTATTCGCAGCGGGACGGCTGGGGCCACCTGTACCGGTACGACCTGCGCACCGGCGTGCTGCTCGGACAGGTCACCTCGGGTCAGTGGGCAGTACGGCAGATCCTTCACGTCGACGAGGCCGAGCAGGTGGTGTACTTCACCGCCTCCGGGCTGGTCGAAGAGGACCCGTACCGGCGCACGGTGTGCCGGGTCGGCCTGGACGGCTCCGGCTTCGCCAAGGTCACCGACGACGAGCTGGACCACATCGTCACCATGCCGGACAACCCGGAGTACTTCATCGACTTCGCGTCCGCCGTCGACACCCCGCCAGTGACCCGAGTCCGTGACTGGGCCGGGCGGGTGCTGGTCGAGCTGGAGCGCGCCGACATCACCAAGCTCAGCGCCACCGGCTGGACCCCGCCGGAACGGTTCCGCGTCAAGGCGGCCGACGGGATGACGGACATCTACGGGGTGCTGTACCGGCCGCGGGGGTTCGACCCTGCCCAGCGCTACCAGGTGGTGGACACCATCTACCCCGGCCCGCAGGTCAACCGGGTCGCCCCGTCCTTCGACCCCGGCGGGATGGGCCTCGACGCGGAACCTATCGCGGCGCTGGGCTTCGTAGTGGTGGCGGTGGACGGGCGAGGCACCCCAGGGCGGAGCAAGTCCTTCCACGACGCCTCCTACGGCCACTTGGCCGACGCGGGCTGCCTGGCCGACCATGTCGCGGCGCTGCGGCAGCTGGCCGAGACCCGGCCGTGGATGGACCTGGACCGGGTGGGCGCGTTCGGCCACTCCGGAGGCGGGTTCGCCGCGGCGCGGGCGATGCTGGACTTCCCCGAGGTGTACAAGACCGGAGTCGCCCTCTCCGGATACCACGACGCCCGCTTCTTCAACCAGGCGTTCGTGGAGGCCTACGACGGCGCGGACAACCCCGGGGCCTGGGCCCGCACCTCCAACGTGGACATCACAGACCGGCCGGCGGGCAAGCTTCTGCTCATCCACGGCGAACTGGACGACCAGGTCCACCCGGACCACACCCTGCGGCTGGCCGACCGGCTCCTCGCCGCCGACAAGGACTTCGAGGTGCTGATCGTGCCGGGGGCCGAGCACATGTTCATCGACTGTCTTTCCTACGTCCGCAAGCACTGCTGGGACTTCCTGGTGCGCGAGCTGACGGGCACACAGCCACCCGCCTACCGCCCCGCTCCCATCGTCATCGGCCCCGAGCTGCTCGGCGAGCTGTTCGCCTGAGCAACGACATGACCCCGGGCGTCCTCGCCCGCTTGCGCACAATGACGATCCACCGCCCCCGGGTACTCGTCGGACGCGCCATCGGCAGCATGCTGCAATCGAATCACGAGCATGGTCTTCGTGGGCGCCGCCGCCGTGGCCACCGGCTTCCGGCCCAGGGGTGGCGTACTCCGACACGGCGTCTTCGTACGCCGCCCGGTCGGCGTTCTCGGCCATCGGCGGGGCCCGGCCCCCGGACATGAAACGGCTCTTCGTCGCGGGGGCGGGAAGCTCCGCGCGTCAGTCGGGCCGCCGACACGTGAGCTCCGGACGACCTCGGTCGCGCCGACTGGCTCGTTCCGGGAGGCGTTCGATCGAGACCGCGTGGTGGCTGTCGTCGACGCTGATCCTGGTCACCCAGCTCGCGGGTTCGTAGCGGACGATCGTCGGCTTCGACGAGGTGCCGCGCTTACGGCCGCTGTGGTCGCCGTAGGCGCAGCGTCACTCCTCGCTGAGCTGCCGCTGGAGGCTGCGGGTGAGGTGCTCCGCCATGGCTTCGGCAGCGCGGTCGGGCTTGCGGCGGAGTATCGCGCGTACGACACGTTCGTGTTCCGCCAGCGTGGGGTCGTCGGCGCTCCCGACGCTTCTGAGGCGAAAGACATGCAGATGGGAGTGGAGCCGCTCCACCGCATCGGCGAGCAGCGGACGTTGCGAGGCCACCGCGATCGCGTCGTGAAAGCGCTGGTCGAGGGCGGCGAAGTCGCGATAGTCCGCGTACCGTCCCGTCGGCCCTGGATGAGTCTGCATCTGCTCCACGAGCCGTTCGAGGGAGTCGAGTTGCTCCTCGCCGGCGTTGATGGCGGCGAGCGCCGCCGCTCGCGGTTCCAGGAGGAGTCGCATCTCAAAGAGCTCCTCAAGGCCCTCGCGGGTCAGCAACTCGGTGGCCCGGTACCCGGAGAGCGACCTTTTCACCACAAGTCCGTCGGACTCGAGCCGGGCCAGTGCCTCGCGGACGGGCGTGGGCGAGACGCCCAGAGCACGCGACAGCGCCTCGATCCCCACGCGTGCACCAGGGGCGATCTCATGGTCCATGACCATGGCCTTGATCTGCTCGTAGACGCTGTCCGAAAGGACCTGGCGGCCAGGACCGGCGGATTGGCTTCTTCCTTCGGACTCCGGGGCCCTGGCAGAGGAACTGTCATGCGGCGGCATCCGTTCTCCTGCTCCTGTTGCTCCGGAGGTCGCGGGACGAGAGCAGTCTACCGACGTGAGAGGCCTGCCCCGCGGCGTCTCGGTCGCGCGGCGGCGTCAGGGCACACGCAGCCGGTAGGCGTTCGCGGCCGTGCCGCCGAAAACGCCGGCCCGTTCGTCCACGCTGAGCCCGACCGTCAGAGCACGGGCCGCATCGAGCACCTCCGCGTAGTCGGCGGCCACCGTGCACACGGGCCAGTCGGAGCCGTACATGACCCGGTGCGGTCCGAAGGCGCCGAGAGCCGTCTCGGCAAAGGGACGCAGGTCGTCGAATGTCCATCCGTGCCAGTCGGCCTCCGTGACGAGGCCGGACAGCTTGCAGAAGGTGTTGGGTTCGGCCGCCAGTGCACGCAGTTCCGAAGCCCACGGTTCGAGCGCGCCCGTCGCGATGGCGGGTTTGCCGATGTGATCCAGGACGAACCTGAGGCCCGGCAGACGGCGGGCCGCGGCGGTGGCCGCGGGCAACTGGTGCGGGAGGACCACAAGGTCGTACGCCAGGCCCGCATCGGCCACCGCCGACAGCCCCCGCAGGACATCCTCGCGTACCAGCCACCGCGGGTCGGGTTCCGACTGCACCTGGTGCCGGATGCCCACCAGCCGTCTCCCGTCCGGCAGTTCACGCAGCCGGGCCAGCGTGTCCGCGACATCGGGAGCTGTCAGGTCGGTCCATCCGACCACACCGGCGACCAGCGGGTCGGAGGCCGCCTGTGCCAGCATCTCGGGAGTCTCTTCCGGGACCGTCACGGTCTGTACCATCACGGTCGCGCCGACTCCGGCCCGCTCGGTCAGCGGACGCAGATCGGACAGCGAGAAGGTCCTGCGCAGCGGCGCGAGTTCGGGGCCGGTGATCCATTCCTGGTCGCGTACGGCCAGGTCCCACACATGGTGGTGGGCATCGACGAGCAGCGTGTGGCTCATACGGCTCTCTCCTTCTCCCTTTCCTTCTCCTTCTGCGATCCGTCCTCGATGATGAGGACGTCATGGCATGAGGAACACCTGCTCCATCGAGGTCCACCACTCCCCCGGTGCCGCCTGCTCCACCGGCTCCTGACAGGGCGCGGTGAGCCTCCACCAGTCCTGCGTCGCCTCGTCGGCGGCCATGCGGGCCATGTCCGCGGCCAGATCGTCACCGTGGTACTCGAAGTAGCCGAACAGCAGGTCGCCGAGCAGGTGGATCGAGTAGTTCCCGATGTGGCAGTCCCGCAGTGTGTCCAGCACCGGCTGGGGTACGTCGCGGTGCAGGTCACGGTACTTCTCCAACTGCTCCGGGCGAATCCGGATCACCTGCGCCACGCGCCTCATTCCGCGTCCTCCTCGTGCTCAGCGTCCTCTGGGTTCTTCGTGCTCTGCGCATTCTCCTCCGCGGTCGCTGCCGAGAGCGCGCGGTCGTGGATGATCCGTATGATCCGGCCGCTCATCCGGTCGTAGTCCCGGTCGTTGTCGACCTCGCCGCGGATGCGGTGGTCGGCCATGACGAGGACACGGTCCGCCAACGTGATCATCTCGGTGAGGTCGCTGCTGATCAGCAGAATCGGGAGTCCGCCGCGGGCGAGCTCCCAGAGGAGTTCGTGGAAGGCGTGTTTGGTACGTACGTCGACACCTACGGTCGGCTCGTCGACGATCAGCAGCCGGGTGTCGGCCGCGAGCCCTTTCGCCAGACTCACTTTCTGCTGGTTGCCTCCGGACAGTTCCTCGGCAGTCTGATCGAGGCCCGAGACACGGATGCCGAGACGTTCGACCAGGTCCTGCGCAACGTGGCGTTCCTCGGCGGCGGAGATGTACCCGAGGGCCTTGGCCAGCTTCTGCCATACGGTGACCGTGATGTTCCGGTGGATGGGCTGTTCGAGGAAGACGCCCTCTTCCTTACGGTTCTCGGTCAGGTAGCCGATGCCGAACTCGTGCAGCGCCTGGCGGGGCGAAGCGATCCGGGCCGGCTTGCCGTGCACCCTGATCTCGCCGCCGGTGACCCGGTCGAGGCCCAGAACGGCCTTGACCAGTTCACTGCGCCCGGCGCCGACGAGGCCGTAGAGACCGACGATCTCACCGGGACCCACCTTCAGGGAGATGTCCTGGTGGCCGTCGGCCGTGGAGATCCGGTCGAGTGCGAGCACCGGGGCGGCCGTACGGTCCGAGGTGCGCGGCCGCATCTCGGTCGCCGTGTGTGCGCGGCCCACCATCAGGTTCACGATGTCGTCGTGCGTGTGGTCGGCGAGCGGTGAGGACTCCAGCACGGACCTGCCGTCGCGCAGCACGGTGACGGTGTCACAGATGGCGAAGACTTCTTCCAGCTTGTGACTCACGAAGACGACGCATGTGTCTCGGGCTGTCAGGCGCCGGACGACGTCGAAGAGGCGCTCGGCCTCCTGCGGGGACAGCGAGGCGGTCGGCTCGTCGAGCAGCAGCACCTCGCTCTCGGTGTGAAGAGCCTTCGCGATCTCCACCAACTGCTGCTGGGCCACCGACAGTTCGCGGACCGGCCGGAGCGGGTCGAGGTCCAGACCCAACTCCGCCAGGCAGCGCAGGGCGGGCGCGTTCATGGCCTCCCGGTCGACGAGCCCACGGCGCGAGGGAGGGCTCTGCAGCGTGATGTTCTCCGCCACCGAGAAGTCGGGTATGAGGTTGCGTTCCTGGTGGACGACGCCGATGCCGGTCCGGGCGGCCTCCAGCGGCGAGCGCAGATGGGCCTCCTCGCCGCGCCAGGTGAGCCGGCCGCCGTCAGGGGCGTGGACGCCGGTCAGCACCTTGATGAGGGTGGATTTCCCCGCACCGTTCTCGCCCAGCAGCGCGTGCACGGATCCGGCCGTCAGACGCAGGCCGACGCCGTCCAGGGCCCGTACTCCGGGGAAGACCTTGACGATCTTCCGGCCTTCGAGAAGCACGTCGCTCATCGCGCACCTTTCGCGTTCGGAAGGATGTCGCTCATCGAGCACCTCCCGTGGTCGGCAGGGCGGCGTCGGCCGTCGGTCCCGGGCCGATCGGTGCCGACGGGGTGCTCCCCCGTACCGTGCGCCCCTTGCCTTTCTTCTCCACATGTGATTGGTGGATGCGGCCGCCGACCACCGTGCCGAGCACGACCAGGCCGATGAGGAAGTTCACCCAGCTGGGGTCGAGCGAGAACTGGGCACGCGCGGCGTCGATGAGCCGCATGACGAACGCCGCCAGCACCGTGCCGAACACCGCGACGGATCCGCCGCTCAGCGCGACACCTCCGATGATCGGAGCGGCGAAGCTCGGCAGCAGCCAGTCTCCGCCGACGCTGCGGTTGACGCCGGGCAGCGACGCTGTCGCGGTCACGGCGGCGACGCCGACCAGGAGGCCGGACAGCGTGTGAGCGAGCACGATCTGCCGGTCGGTGGAGATGCCCGACAGCCTCGCCGCCAGCGGGTTGCCGCCTGCCGCGAGGAGCCTGCGGCCGGCGGTCGCGCGGTACAGGAACGCGGCCAGCAGCGCCGCCGCGGCGAGCGCCGTGAGAAACACCAGCGGGAGGTTCAGGGGGGCGGCTCGGCCGAGGTGCTTGAGCGTCGCTGAGTAGCCGTCAATGGTGCGCGTCCCGGCCAGCCGGTACTGGGCTCCCAGCAGGATGGTCATCGTTCCGAGCGTGACGATGAATCCGTTGATCCGCGTCGCCACGATGAACACACCGGTCACCAGACCGACCAGTGTCGCCGCGAGGACTCCGGCCGCTACGGCGATCGGTGCCGGGATGCCGTCGTCGGCCATCAGGACACCCATCAGACAGGCCGTGAAGCCGCCCAGGGCACCGACGGCGAGGTTGAGTTGTCCGACGCACAGAGCGGTCATCTGGGCCAGTCCGATGAGGATGGGCGTGGCCAGGTACTGCAGGAAGGTCCGTACCGACGGGCCCTGGAAGAACTCGCCCGACGACGCCACGCCCAGGGCGAGGTATCCGGCCAGTGTCACGCACAGCAGTGTCATGGTCGTGGAGCGGGAGAAGCGGCGCAGGGTCGCGCCGGTACGGGCTCCACGGTTGCTGACGGTGATCACGTGGGGCGCACCACCTTGCGATAGGACACGACGGTACGAACCCGGTCCGCCGACAGGGCCAGCAGCAGGACGCAGCCGAGGTAGATGTTCAGGCTCTCCAGGCCGACGCCGAGCAGATCCAGGCCCTTGCGGATCACGCCGACCAGCGATGTGCCCAGCAGAACGCCGAGTACGGAGACGACGCCACCGGTGAGGAGGGTGCCGCCGAGGACAGCGCCGAGGAAGGAGGGCAGCATGAAGTCCTCGCCGATGGAGGCGCGAAACGTGCCGGTGCCGACGGCGGCCATGAAGCCGGCGAGCGCGGCGAGCAGTCCGGAGAGGGTGTGCGCGAGGATCACACGCCGGCCCGTGGGGATGCCCGACAGCTCCGCCGCCACCGGGTTGGCGCCGGTCAGCAGCAGCTCCCGGCCCATCCGGGTGCGGCTGTACAGGAATCCGAGGCCGCCCAGGGCCAGGACCGTGAACTGGGCCAGTTGCGGAACGGCCGGGGATCCGCAGACGCGGCCGACGCAGATGTCGGCGAGGGAGGTCGCGCGCAGGTCCATGAGCCCGTTCGGCTGGGTGGTGAAGGCGGCGTTCTCGGTCAGCGCCGAGTAGAGCAGGGAGACCAGCCCCAGCAGGGCGAAGTCCATGGCCAGGGTGACGACGAAGGAGCTCACGCCGGTACGGGCGATGATCCAGCCGGTCAGGGCCCCGATGACGACGCCCGCGAACAGGCAGAGGAGCAGGCCTGGTTGGAGCGGCAGGCCGAGGCGGTCGTAGCCCAGGCCCGCGAAGAGGGCGCCGAAGGCCGCCATCCGGCCGACGGCGAGGTTCATGTGTCCCACGGAGAGGACCACCATCTGGGCGAGCGCCACCACGGTCAGCGTCGAGATGTCCCGCAACAGCGGGAACAGTACGAGCCGCTCATCGAGGAACGCCGGCCGCAGCACACCGAACAGTGCGGCGAGAGCGACGGTGAGCACCAGGAGACCGAGCCGCTGGTTCACCCAGAACGGCAGCCGCTGCGCGGGCGGCGGCGCGGCCTCCGCCCCGTCGGCCCGGCTGTCGTTCTCGGGTGTCACGGCGGGTGCCTTCATGCCACCCTCCTGTTGTCGATGGCGTCCATGTCCCAGTCGATGCCGATACCCGGCACGTCCGGTGCCACGGCCCGCCCGTCACGGACCGTCAGTTCCGTGCGGGTGACGGCCCTCAGCTGCGGGATGTACTCGACGAACATGCCGTTGGGCACCGCGGCGGCCAGGCTGACATGCAGCTCCATCAGGAAGTGCGGGCAGACCATGGCGTTGTGGCTCTCCGCCGTGTGCGCGACCTTCAGCCAGGGCGTGATGCCGCCGACACGTGCGGCGTCGACCTGGATGACGGAGGCGGCGCCCGACTCCAGGTACGCGCGGAACTGCATGGCGGAGTACAGGGACTCGCCGACGGCGACGGGAATCCTGGTCGCGGCCGCCAGGCGGGCGTGTCCGCTGACGTCGTCGGCCGGGAGGGGCTCTTCGAGCCAGTACGGGCCGTAGGGTTCGAGGGCGGCCGCGAGGCGGAGCGCCGAGGAGATGGTCCCCGACTGGTTGGCGTCGGTCATGATGTGCATCGACGGACCGACGGCCTCGCGGACGGCGCGCAACCGCTCGACGTCCTCGGCCACATGGGGCTTGCCCACCTTGACCTTGACTCCCGCCCACCCCGCCTTCTGGGCCTCCAGTGCGGATCGGACCAGGTCGTCGGTGCCCAGGTGGAGCCAGCCGCCTTCGGTGTCGTAGAGCGGGACCTCCCGGCGGTGGCCCCCGGCCAGTCGCCACAGAGGTTCGCCGGCACGCTTGCACCGCAGGTCCCACAGCGCGGTGTCCACGGCGGCGAGGGCGAGGGAGGTGATGGCTCCGGTGGCGGTGGCCCGCGTCGTGGCGAACAGCCGCTGCCACAGTGCTTCGACGTTGCGGGCGTCCGCTCCGGCGAGAAGCGGCAGCAGGTGCTCCCGGAGCAGGGCCAGGACGGACGACCCGCCGGTGCCGATCGTGTAGGCGTAGCCGGTTCCCCGGAGGCCGTCCCCGGTGGTGATCTCGACGAGGATCGTCTCCTGCTTGACGAAGGCCTGCACGGCGTCCGTGCGGTCCTTCTCCACCGCGATGTCGGCGAGCAGTGCCGTGGCGGTCGTGATGATGGTCATCGTGCGAGGCCCGCTTTCCGTAGTGCCGTCGGCGGTCACGTGCAGACGAGGAACGTGTCTGCGAACTGCTTCTTGAGCTGCTCGGTCTTCGCCTTCCTGGCCGAGTCGTAGGTGCCCACGTTCGCCTTGGTGACCACGAACGAGCCGGAGTCGATGATCTGGCCCGGGTGGCGCATGGTGCACTGCCGCGTCTGGAGCAGCGCCAGCGCCCAGGTCCCCACCTCGGCCTGCCCCACGGGGTTCTGCACCACGGTGGCGGCGACGGAACCGTCCTTGATCGCGCTGAGGATCTTGGCGTCGTCGTCGATGGCGACGACCTTGGCCCCGGATCCGGAGTTCTTGACCGCGTCGGCTGCGGCGACGGCGGGGTTGTAGGCGGTGGTGACGATACCCTGAATCTGGTTGCCCTTCGCCGCGAGCAGGTCGGAGACCGCCTTCTGCGCGGTCTGCAGATCCTTGTCGACGTCGGTGATGGTCTGGAGCAGCTTCACCTTGCCGCCGGTCTCCTTTACCGCCCTGGTCACGCCCTTGATGCGCAGCTGCGTGTTGGCGTCCACGTTGTTGCCGGTGAGGTGGACGAGCGTGCCTTTGCCGCCCATGGCGTGGATCGCGGCCTGGGCCGCCTTGTAGGCGGCGACCTCCACGTCCGTGGACAAGCAGAAGTCGGCCTTGTCGGTGCCGCCGGCCGGGCAAGAGGCGAGCGAAGCCACGGCGAAGCCCTGTGACTTGAGGTCCGCGAAGGTGGTGTTGATGTCGGTGGGCGAGACCCCGAAGACCCCGAACGCGTTGTACCCGCGGGCCGCCAGCGTGGAGAGCAGGTTGTCCTGCTTCTGCTGGTCCCACTCGGAGGTCTCGTCGAAGGTCACGTCTCCGAGGCCGTACTGCTTCTTCGCTGCGGCCCCCGCCGCCTTCCACGGCTGGAAGTACGGGTGGGCGCCGCCGGGCACGAGGGCCACTTTGGTGCCCGACCCGTCGGCCAACTCGGCGGTGCCGGTGCCGGAGTTGCCGGACGCGGGGGCCTGGGCCCGGGTGCCGGCGGGCTCACCGGAGGACTTGATGGTGCAGGCCGCCGAGCCCGCCATGAGCACAGCGACTACGGCGACTCCTGACAGAACGGAACGGGTCGGGGGACGCATCTCCACCACTCCCCAGAATCAAATAGGAAATCGGTAGGGCGATGTTCGGCCAGACACCGCCCCCCGTCAACCCCCTGGACCGGACGATCGATGACGATCGCTCTAACAACGCAGCTCAAGGTGCTTTCTAACGGACAGTCAAGGGCATGGGCGAGCGCCGGAATCGGGCCACGCCGATCCGCCGCCCGGCCGTCAGTGGTTCGGGTCAGGGTCGAAATCGTATAGGAAATCGGCGCCTCACAGAGGATCGGTGTCGTCGGCCGCCACGTCGTCGACCCTGATCAGGTGCAGGGACGTGCTGGACCAGTCACCGTCCGGCAGCTCGGGTGTGATCCCGTATCCGGTGAGTACGGACGCATGGTGCACGGCGCCGGTGGCGGCGTCCCGGTAGCGCGCGGCGCAGTCCAGGCCGGCGAGCCTGAGGGCGGGGCGTGGTGTGCCATGGCGGGGTGCCCGCTGCCACACCAGCACGAAGACCTCCCGGCCGTCGGCACTGGTGTACTGCACGGCGGTCGGCCCGTCGTCGACGGGACCGCGCAGCCGGTGCTGGGTGCCGTGCTGCACGATGTGACGGACCTTCTTGTACTCCGCCACCAGCTCCACGCCCTGGGCGAGTTCCTCCGGTGTCCAGCGCGCGAGGTCGCCGCCCACCGCGAGGACCCCCGCCATCGCGACGTGGAAGCGGTAACGAAGCGGCACCGAGCGGCCGGTGAGCTGGTTGGGCACATCCGTCACCCAGGCCGCCATCACCCGGGCCGGGTAGATCTGGCTGAAGCCGTGCTGGATGGAGACCCGGTCCGCCGCGTCGGTGTTGTCGGACGGCCACGCCTGGTCCGTACGGGAGAGGATGCCCAGGTCGACGCGGCCGCCGCCACCGCTGCACGTCTCGATGCGCAGCCCGGGGTGGTCCGCCCGCAGCCGGTCGACGACGCCGTAGAGGTTGTGCACGTACCGCGTCCACAGCAGGTCCTGCCCGTCTTCGCGGGCAGGCCAGCCGGCCTCGCTGAAAGCGCGGTTCATGTCCCACTTGAGGAAGTCGATCCCGTTGTCCGCGACCAACCGGGTCAGCCATCCGTACGCCCACTCGGCGACGTCGTCACGCGCGAAGTTGAGCACCAGCTGGTTGCGCAGTTCGGTGCGGGTGCGATGCGGGAAGTGCAACACCCAGTCGGGGTGCGCCCGGTAGAGGTCGCTGTCCGGGTTGACCATCTCGGGCTCCACCCACAGGCCGAACCGCATGCCGAGCCGGTGGACCTCCTCGACGAGCGGGCCCAGCCCCCGCGGGAACCGCTCGACGGCCGGAGTCCAGTCACCGAGTCCGGCGGTGTCGTCGCGGCGGCCCCGGAACCAGCCGTCGTCGACGACGTAGAGTTCCACCCCGAGCTTCGCGGCCCGCACCGCGAGCTCCTGCTGACCGGCCTCGTCGACCTCGAAGCCGGTGGCCTCCCAGGAATTGAACAGCACGGGGCGCGTCTCGTCCGGGTGCGGGAGCACATGGCCGCGGACGTATCCGTGCCAGCCGCGGCTCGCCGCGCCGAAGCCGCCGTCGGTGTACAGGGCCGCGAAGCGCGGTGTCGCGTACTCCTGCCCGGGGCCGAGTGGCAGTTCCGTTCCGTCGTGCCCTGCTCCGCCCGTGAAGGACGTACGCCCGTCGGGCGTGCGCTGCACGATGAGGTGCCAGCTTCCGCTCCAGGCCAGAGCCGCGCTCCACACCTCGCCTCGGTCCTCGGTGGCCCCGCCCGCGTCCAGCATCAGCCACGGGTTCGCGTGGTGGCTGGTGATGCCGCGCCGGCTGGTGAGCACGGTCTCGCCGTGCGGCACCGGCTCCCGGTGCAACAGGCCCTCCGCCGACCACTGGCCCGTGACATGGCTGATCCGGTAGTCGTCGCGCAGCGGAAGCGTCCAGGCGGCCGAGTCCGCGCGCAGCACCGCCATCGGCTGCCGCCCGGTGTTGCGCAGCGCGGTCCAGCGCTCGATCACATCCGTGTCGTCGTGCACGCGGTAGTGGAGCGTGACCGCCAGCGGGTAGTGGCGGTCGTGGAACTCAAGGGCGAGTTCCCTCGTTCCCGGCGCCGGCTCGCTGATCCGATGGCCCAGGTGCGCCCACTCGAAGGCCCGGGTGCCGTCGGCGAACCGCACCCGCAGGGACGGCGCTCCGTACCGGGCCCCGCCGTCGACCGGCAACTCCTCGCCGGCCGGGGAGCGCCCCTCGAAGCTGCTGACCTCCCCGGCCGGGAGAGGCACGAGCTGACCGGCTGCGGCAAGGGTCAGCCGAGGTCCCCAGCCGAGGTGACAGGGCGCTCCCGTGGGGTCGATCCACAGCGCGTACGACGTGCGCGCGGTGGAGAGCAGCCAGACACCTGAGGCGGGGTCGAAGGAGATGGCAGACATGGATCCTCACGTTGAGAGAGCGCCACACAGGAGCAGTGCGCAGCCAACCCTGCCTTTGATCAGGTGTCAACGCCTGTCCACGGTCTGCGTTTCACAGGTTCGTCCTGGTCAACTCATGCTGTTGAAAAGGAGTGTGCTTTGTTTATTGACAGCAAAAAAGAATCTCCCTAAGTTTCCGGCCATGTGCCCGGCCCCCTCCCCCGAGGCGGCTCCGACGATGACGCCGGCCGCTTCCCTCGTGTTCACCACGCTGCTCTCCCACGGTCCGCTCACTCGGACCGAGGTGGCGCGGCGTACCAGGCTCTCTCCGGCCGCCGTCACCAAGGCGGTCCGTCCGCTGATGGAGCTCGGCTATCTGGTCGAGGGCGTGGACGAGGGGGCGCGGCCCGCAGTGGGACGACCGGCCAACCTGGTGTGGGTCGACGGGGGGAGGGCGCTGTTCATCGGGATCAAGGTCACGCGTGACGAGATCATCGCCGTGCTGGCCGACCTCTGTTGCCGTATCCGGGTGTCCCGGCACGTACGGCTCACGGGCCGCGAGCCGGAGGCGGTGCTGCCCGTCATCACCGCGCTGGTACAGGAGTTGCTCACGGAGGCCGACGGATTCGGTGTGCGGGTGCGGGGACTCGGCATCGCGATCTCGGGGGACGTGGACCGCGAGGACGGTGTGGTCCGCTACTCGCCCTTCCTGGAGTGGCGGGACGTACCGCTCGCCGAGATCGCGGGGACCGCGACCGGGCTGCCGGTCACGGTCGACAACGATGTGCGGGCGCTCACGGTGGCCGAGCACTGGTTCGGGGCCGGAGTCGGTCTCTCGGACTTCGCCCTGGTGACCGTGGGTGCCGGCATCGGCTGTGGCCTGGTGGTGCACGGGCGGGTGGTGTCGGGCGCGCACGGCGTGGCCGGCGAGATCGGGCATCTGTCCCTCGACCCGCTCGGGCCGCTCTGCCACTGCGGCAACCGGGGGTGTGTGGAGGCGATCGCGGCGGACCCCGCGATACTCCACGCGGTCCGCGCGGCCACGGGCGGACCGGTGACCGACGCGACAGAAGCGCTGAAACTGGCGCACGGCGGAGACCCCGGTGTCAGAGAGGTCTATGCCCGGGCCGGCGAAGCCATCGGCAAGGCCATCGGCTTCCTGGCGAACATCCTCGGTCCCGAGCTGGTGATCATCTCCGGGGAGGGACTTGCCGCCTACGACCTTGTCTCCGAAGGCATCCGTGACGCGTTCGCCGCATCCGCCTTCGGTACCGCTGCGCAGTGCGACGTGATGACACGTCCCCTGCCGTTCGAGGAGTGGGCGCGCGGGGCCGCGGCCACCGCCATCCAGTCCTTCATGGGATCAGACACGTACGAGGAGTAGCCATGCCGCGTGCTCTCATGGCCGCGATCCCCACTCTCCCTGTGCACTTCGCCCTCCCGCCCCTGGTGTACCTCACGCTGCGGCGACGGTTCATCAGCGGGCTCACCATCGGCTTGGGCAGGGGCTGAGCCGCCGGCCGGACGCCCCGGCGACCGGCCACCCGGCCGCTTCGCTCCGGCGTCCCGTCCGGCACCGCGCCCGTCCCCTGCCCGGAACAACGCCCGTCCCCCACCGGGTACCACCGTTCGATTCCGCTGACCCCACCCCAGGAGGCGACCCATGCGGTCATCCCCTTACAGAGCACTGCGCGGAGCCCTCCCCGGCTTCCCGCGCCGTTTCACCAGAGCGATGGCAGCCCTGGCTGTCACGGCCGGACTCGCCACAGCGATCCCGGCCGCCGCCACCCAGGCCATGGCCGTCGGCTCCCAGTCCACGCCCACGGCCGTCACCCCGGCCGCGACCACGGCGGACACCACCTCCGCCATGGCGGCCAAGCCGTACATGGGCTGGTCCAGCTGGAGCATGCAGTCCTCCCACTACCCGGGCCTGAACCCGAAGGGCAACTACAGCTACCTCACCGAGGCGAACGTCCTGAAGCAGACGGATGCCCTCGCCACCACGCTGAAGAAATACGGCTACTCCTACGTCAACATCGACGCCGGTTGGTGGATGGACGACAACTGGGCGTCCGAGTTCGACCAGTACGGCCGGCAGACGCCCGACCCGGTCCGGTTCCCCCACGGCATGAAGTCGGTCGCCGACCACATCCACTCCAAGGGCCTCAAGGCCGGGATCTACCTGCCCGTCGGCCTGGAGAAGGGGGCCTACGGCGACGGCAAGGTGCCGATCTGGAACGCCCCTGGTTGCACCACCGCGGACGCCGTCTACCCGGACCTGCGCACCACCAACGGCTGGGACAGCGCGTACAAACTGGACTTCGACAGCCCCTGCGCACAGAAGTACGTCGACTCGCAGGCGCAGATGTTCGCCGACTGGGGGTACGACTTCCTCAAGCTGGACGGCGTGGGCCCCGGCTCCTTCAAGTCGGGTGACAACTACGACAACGTCCCGGACGTCGCCGCCTGGAACAAGGCCATAGCCGACACCGGACGACCGATCCACCTGGAGCTCTCCTGGTCGCTCGACATCGGTCACGCCGCCGACTGGAGGAAGTACGCCAACGGCTGGCGCATCGACACCGACGTCGAGTGCTACTGCGACACCCTGGTCACCTGGGAGAACTCGGTCAACGACCGGTGGAACGACGCCCCTGCGTGGAGCGGCAAGGCAGGCCCTGGCGGCTGGAACGACCTCGACGCGATCGACGTCGGCAACGGGGCGATGGACGGCCTCACCCAGGCCGAGCGGCAGAGCTATATGACCCTGTGGGCCATCAACAAGTCGCCCCTGTTCACCGGTGACGACATCACCAAGCTGGACAGCTACGGCCTCTCCCTGCTGACCAACCAGGAAGTCATAGGGGTCGACCAGAACACGTCGCCGGTCGCGCGTCCCGTCACACCGATGGGCGACCAGCAGGTCTGGGGGACCAAGAACTCCGACGGCAGCTATACCGTCGCCCTGTTCAACCTCGGCAACGCGCCGGCCTCCGTCACCGCCGACTGGGCGTCCTTCGGTTTCACCGGCGCGGCCTCCGTACGCGACCTGTGGGGCCACCAGAACGTCGGCACGTACAGGAACAAGATCACCGCGACGCTGCCCGCACACGGCTCCCGGCTGTTCACCGTCAAGCCCGGCGGCGCCCGGCTCGCGACCACCAGGTACGAGGCCGAGTCCGCGAACAGCACCCTGACCGGCAACGCCTCCGTCGCCACCTGCGAGTCCTGCTCCGGCGGCAAGAAGGTCGGCAACCTCTACCTCGACAGCAAGCTGCAGTTCAACGACATCACGGTGAAGAAGGGCGGCATCTACACCGTCAACGTCGCCTATGTCAGCGGCGACAGCCGCTCGGTGACCGTCTACTCCAACAGTGGCAACGGCACCAGCCTCAAGTTCCCCTCCACGGGCGACTGGGGCACGGTCGACACCGTCAACGTCCAGTTGGCGCTGAAGGCGGGCTCCAACAGCATCACGTTCGACAGCGGCTGGGACTACTCACCTGACATCGACAGGATCGACGTACCCAAGTCCGCCTGACCCCTTCGCGGGGCCCGGCCGTGGCACGGCCGGGCCCCTCACCCCGGGACCCTTCCCCGCCTCCCCCCACCACGACCCCGCAGCGTCCGGGCGTGCCCACACCCGCCGCATTCGTCTCACACGACACCCGACGGCCCGCATCCGTCGATCCCGCATCCGTCGTTCCCGCATGCACCGTTCCCCCGACATGGAGTGCACAACGTGGACACCCAGCACAGCGAATCGCGCGACAACCATCCGAGCCGCAGGGGCTTTCTCGCCCTCGCCGCCACGGCCGGCACGGCCGCCGCCCTCGGCGGTCTGCCCGCCTTCACCGCCTCGGCGGCCCCCGTCCGCCCCACCGCCTCACCCCTGCTGTCCGCGGCCGCCGCCGCGAAGAACCAGCTGTGGTGGCAGGCCCCCGGCTCCGCCAACTCGATGATCCAGCAGGGTCTGCCGGTCGGGAACGGGCGCCTCGGAGCGCTTGCGAGCAACGACCCCTCCAGCGAACTGCTGACGATCAGCGACGCCAGTCTGTGGACGGGTGACCTCAACGACACCCTGCAGAGCGACGGCCAGTTCGCCTACGGCCGGGACGACTTCGGCTCCCTGACCCTGCTGGCCGAGCTCACCGTCGGCATCCCCGCGCACGACCTGGGCTCCGTCGACAACTACCGTCGCACCCTCGACCTGGCCCAGGGCGTCGTCAGCACTTCGTACGACCTGTCCGGCGTCACCTACCAGCGGCAGATCTTCGCCAGCCGCCCCGACGACGTCATCGTCCTGTACTTCTCCCAGCAGGGCGGCGGCACCTACACCGGTACCGTCACCCTCACCGGAACCCACGGCGAGTCCACCACCGCCAACCGCACGGGACCCTACGCCTCGTTCGGCGCCTCCTTCGCCAACGGGCTCAAGTACGGCGCCGCCGTCACGGCACGCAGCAGCACCGGCAGGGTCGCCGTCAACGGGACCTCGATCTCCTTCAGCAACTGCAAGGACCTCACGGTCGTCGTCAGCGGCGGCACCAACTACGCGCCCGACGCGACCGCCGGGTTCCGCGACCCGTCCGTGGACCCGGAGCACCTCGCCCGGACGAAGGTCCTGGACGCCGCCGGCCACTCCGCGAGCACACTGCTGCACACCCATGTCGCCGACTTCCGCCCGGTGTTCGAGCAACTGGACATCGACCTGGGTGCGTCGTCCACCGCTCAGCGCAGGCTGGACACCTGGCAGCGGCTCCAGGCCCGCTACCGGGACAACGTTGCCGACCCGGAACTCGAGTCCGCCTACCTGCAGTTCGGCCGGTATCTGATGATCTCCGGGTCGCGAGGCACCCTGCCGATGGGTCTCCAGGGCCCCTGGCTGGACGGCAACGACCCGGACTGGATGGGCGACTACCACACCGACATCAACGTCCAGATGAACTACTGGATGGCCGACCGGGCGGGTCTGTCCGGCTGCTTCGACGCTTTCGCGGACTACTGCCTCGCGCAGCTGTCCTCATGGACGGACGTCACCCAGCGGCTCTTCAACAGCGCGACCAACAGGTACCGCAACTCCAGTGGCAAGGTCGCCGGTTGGGCCGTGGCCTTCTCCACCAACCCTTACGGCGGAAGTGGTTGGTGGTGGCACCCGGGCGCCAACGCCTGGCTCTGCCAGAGCCTGTTCGAGCACTACGAGTTCACCCAGGACCGCGGCTACCTCGAAAGGATCTACCCCCTCATCAAGGGTGCCGTGGAGTTCTGGGAGGCCCGCCTCATCACCACGACCGTCACCGACGCCTCCGGAGCCTCGCGTGAGGTCCTCGTCGACGACAGCGACTGGTCCCCGGAGCAGGGTCCGCAGGACGCCAAGGGCATCACCTACGCCCAGGAACTGGTGTGGAACCTCTTCGGCAACTACCACACCGCAACCCGGGTACTGGGCAAGGACATCTCCTACAGCGCGACCATCGACGGCCTGCGTGAGCGCCTGTACCTGCCCGTGGTCAGCCCCACGACCGGCTGGCTGGAGGAGTGGATGTCGCCCGACAACCTCGGCGAGACCACGCACCGTCACCTGTCCCCGCTCTTCGGCCTCTTCCCCGGCGACCGGATCCGCCCGGACGACTCCACACCGAAGGACATCCTCGCGGGCGCGACGGCCCTTCTCACCGCCCGTGGCATGAACAGCTACGGCTGGTCCAACGCCTGGCGCAGCCTGTGCTGGGCCCGGCTGAAGAACGCGGAGAAGGCCTATCAGCTCGTCGTCAACAACCTGAAGCCGTCAGTGGGCGGCAGCAACGGCAGCGCGTCGAACCTCTTCGACATCATGGACATGGGGCAGGGCCGCGGCATCTTCCAGATCGACGCGAACTTCGGCACCCCCTCCGCGATGGTCGAGATGCTGGTGTACTCGCGGCCGGGTCACATCGAACTGCTGCCCGCTCTGCCCGCCGCGTGGGCGGCATCCGGCTCGATCTCGGGTGTCGGCGTCCGCGGTGGCTTCGTCGCCGACCTCAAGTGGAGGAACGGCAAGGTCACGCAGGTGACGCTGAAGAGCGTCGGCGGCCGTGACTCGACCGTCTTCGCGGGCGGCACCTCGCGCAGGGTCAGCCTCAGGCCCGGTGAGTCCGTGACGCTGCGCAACCTCGGCTGAAGCCGGTTCGGCAGCCGCTCGGTGAGACGAGTCTGCCGCGGACGACGAGAAGAGTGACGACGGGAAGAGTGGAGAGCGAGAAGAGTGGAGAGATCGACGATGTCCCCGAAGAGGGAAAGCACGGCGGCGGGCCCCCGACCGCGTCGCAGGTCCTTGCTGCCCGTGCTCGGCGTGCTGACCGGGATGGCCCTGACGGTCGTTCCGTTGAGCACCGCGAACGTGGCGAGCGCCGCCGTGTCCTCGTCGCACGGCAAGGGCACACGGGTCAGTGCCTGGTCACCCGGGATGACGACCGGCGGCCCGTCCTTCGACAACCAGACCATCCGGATGGTGGTGCACAGCAGCGTCGCCGGCTCGGGCGTACGCATCACGCTGTCCAACCGGTACAGCCCCGCCCCGCTCGATGTCAGCGCCGTGGACATGGCTGTCCAGGCGAGCGGTGGAGAGGCGACACGCGGCACCACTCGTAACGTCGCCTTCGGCGGCTCGCGTCACGTCACGATCCCCGCCGGAGCGGAGGCGGTCAGCGACGTCGTCCCGATCTCGGTCAGCGCCGGGGAGAACCTGCTCGTCAGCCTCTACGTGCCCGGCACGACGGGAATGTCCACCTGGCACTCCGACGCCTTCGACACCACCTACGTCGCCTCCGGCAACCACGCCGGTGACGACAGCGCCGCCGCGTTCGGCACCACCACGACCTCCTGGTACTACCTGGCAGGACTGGACGTCGTGTCGCCGACGGCAAGGGGCACCGTCGTCGCCTTCGGGGACTCCATCACGGACGGCTACCACTCCTCGACCGGCACCTACACCCGGTGGCCCGACTTCCTCGGCCGCCGGCTCGGCGCCGTACCGGGACCGCAGAAGCTGAGCGTCGTCGACTCCGGCATCGGCGGCAACCGGGTCCTCACGGACGTCCCCAACCTGTGGCAGGGTGTCAGCGCCCTCAAGCGGTTCGGGCACGACGCCCTCGGCCAGCCGGGCGTCAAGGACGTGATCCTCTTCGAGGGAATCAACGACATCGGTAACAACGCCGGCCCCGACGGCCGGCCGCTGACCGCGCAGGATCTCATCAACGGCTACCGCACGCTGATCGACGAGGCGCATACCGCCCACGTCCGCGTCATCGGCGCGACTCTGATGCCCGACCAGGGCAATGGCTACTACACGCCTGCCGCCGAGGCGATCCGGCAAGACGTCAACAAGTGGATCCGCACCAGCCGCGCCTTCGACGGCGTCATCGACTTCGACCAGACCATGCGTGACCCCTCGAATCCGGCCGCCCTCAAACCCGCGTACGACTCGGGCGACCACATCCACCCCGACGACGAGGGCATGAAGGCCATGGCCGACGCGATCGACCTGCGGCTCCTGCGAACCTGACGCCTGCGGGCGCCGGTCCCTTCCGAGGCGGTGACGTCTTCGGCGGGGGCCGGGTGGGCGACCGAGACCTCCAGGTCCGCCAGGAGCGCCATGGTGCGCCGGTAGTCGGACGTGTCGGCTTCGGGGAGGTCGTCGATGAGGTCGCCGTTGCAGATCACGTCGCCGGTGAACAGCGCGCCGCGCTCCTCCAGGAGGGCGATGCAGCCGGGGGTGTGACCGGGCAGGTGCAGGAGTGGAGCGTCCGGTGCACCGTGAGCGGCTCCGCGGATCCGGCTCGAACATACGAGGGATGTGCCGACGCAGACCGGCGACGCCCAGGCCCGCGTCCACGACGAGGTCCCGGTCCGTGCCGCGCAGCCACCACAGGTTGGCTCGCAGCAGTGTGTCGACGTGCGGCTCGGTGATGCGTACGACGCCGTCCTGCAGTTCCTGCAGCTCGTACCAGCCGCGCGCTTGAGCCGGAGTCATCGGCCGACCCTCCTCGCGGCGACAGGCCGACCATCGAGGTCCACGTCCTCCTCCGGCCGATCGGCCCGCTCGCAGGCGGCAAGCGCCGCAGTCGGCCGGGCCTCAAGTGGCTCAGCCCGGCGCTCGATCCGTGCTTGGAGTCAGGACTCGCTGGTGTTGCGGGCGGCTTTGGCGTAACGGGTGGCGAGGTGTGCGAATGCATGGTTGAGTTCGGGTGGACCGATGACCTCGATGTCGGTGTCGAAGCGGCCGATGGCGGCCGCCAGGCCGGTCCACGACCAGGAGCCGAGGGTGAGTCGGCAGCGATCGGGCCCGAGTTCTTCGACACTTCCGTCTGGTGCGAAGAGGGCGACAGCGGTGGCGGGAAGATCGAGGACGACTTCCCCTTGGCAGGGGACTCGGTTCACTCTTCGTCGCGGTGGGTGAGGTGGCCGTTGGCGAGCCGCCAGTAGTGCTGGTGCGGCGTCAGTTGCCAGGTCTCGTCGGCAGCGATCGCCTGCGTGATCCATTCGTGGAGTTGCGGAAGGGCATGCGCTCGTAGAACAGCGCGGGTGGCAGCACGCTCAGTGGCATCGACGCGGTAGACGTCTATGCGGAAGCTGACCAGGTCCGGGGGGATGCCGCGGCCGTAGTTGCGGGGGTTGGGAGCGATCCATGCTGCTCCCAGGACGATGGTCCCACTGTCATGTCCGGTGAGGAACCGCAGGTCCGTGACTCGGGTCATGTATGGGCCGAGACACTCGTTGATGTCGGTGGTGGTCAGTGGCCAGGCTCGGTGCCGGGGCAGTCTTCGATTTCGTGCGGACATGGCAGGCAGAATGACAGAAGGTCACTGTCGGCCCTCACGGGTTTTCTGTTCGGCGGCTGTTTCCAGAAGCCGGCGGGCGGAGTCTGCGTAGCGCGTCGCGGCACTGATCCAGTGCTTGTCGGCGCGGCTGGGGTGATCTTCCATAGCGCCCTGGGCATCGCGGAGTTCGTGCGCCGGCTCCAGAGGAGGGCCACAAGACCCATCACGCCAGGAGGGTGCGCCAGCGGTCGGCCGACTCCATCATGTCCAGGGTGACCCGCTCCAGGAACGCACCTTCCCTGGCCAGCCGCTGCCCCGCGGGCCTGTCGGGCCCGACCGTCTCCGCCCCCGCCGTCGCGGCCTGCGCCGCCTCGAGCGTCCCCCGCGCGCTGATCATGACCGAGTGGTACCAGGCGTCGTCGTCGACCACGTAGATGTCGCGACGCCGCTGCGGATCGCGCTCGCGCCGCACATAACCATGCTGGACCAGGAAGTTCACGGCCACGGAGACGGAGGCCGGGCTGACCTCCAGCCTGCGGGTCAGCTCGGCCGCGGTGCGCCTGCTGGGGACGGTAGCCACCGGGGCCGCCGTTGCGTCCGACCTCCCGGCTGATCGTCGAGGTCGGCCGGTCGAGCCGCCTGGCGATCTCAGCGTAGGAGAGCCCGTCGGCGAGTCCGGTCGCGATGCGCTGGCGGTCCTGCTGGGTCAACCGTCCTCCTGGCATGCCGCCAGTATTGCCTTCGCCGTCATTCATTGCAACGCCGCATTGCATTCGATCTCAGCGTCATTGCATCAATTTACTGCCATCCATCTGGGATAATGCCTTTCTGATGACTGACGGAACTCCGAATGCAACGTAGCTTTCATTCAATGTCGAACGTGTACTGTCGCGAGATGAGGAATGGCCATGGGTGACTCCGTCCACACCGTCACGACGCTGCCGACGACGCGTCAGCCCGGCTGCCCCTTCGACCCGCCGGCAGAGCTGATCGACGCCCGCCGACACGGCCCCATCAGCCGCTACACCCACCCCGGCGGCAAACCCGGCTGGCTGATCACCGAATACGACCTGGTCAGGTCGGTCCTGGCCGACTCACGGTTCAGCTCGCGCAGGGAGCTCCTGAACGTGGTCGACTACGAGATTCCTGCGGCGCCGCCCGGCGAGTTCCTGCTCATGGACGAGCCGCAGCACGGGCGCTACCGGAAGCCGCTGGTGGGCAAGTTCACCGTGCGGCGGATGCGACTGCTCACCGAGCGGGTCGAGCAGATCACCGCCGCATGTCTGGACGCCATGGAGCGGGCCGGACCGCCGGCGGATCTGGTGACCTCGTTCGCCAAGCCCATTCCCGCCATCATCATCTGTGAGCTGCTGGGGGTGCCGTACGGGGACCGGGGCTCCTTCCAGGAGCAGATCGACGCGTGCATGGGCGGGGAGACGAGCGAGGAGGAGCTGATAGCGGCCTACACCGCGACCCAGGACTACATCGCGGGACTGGTAGCCGCCAAGCGCGCGAATCCCACCGACGACGTGCTCAGCGAACTCACCGACAGCGATCTGGCCGATGAGGAGCTGAAGGGGATCGGCCTCATTCTGCTGGCGGCCGGGCTCGACACCACCGCGAACATGCTGTCCCTCGGCACCTTCGCGCTGCTGCAGAACCCTGCGCAACTGGCCGCTCTGCGCGCCGATCCCGGGCTCGCCGACCGGGCCGTGGAGGAGCTGCTGCGGTATCTGAGCGTCGCCAAGTCGTTCATGAGGACGGCGCTGGAGGACGTCGAGCTGGGCGGCCAGACCATCGAGGCCGGCACGACGGTCGTCCTGTCGTACCACACCGCCAACCGCGACCCCGACCGCTTCGCCGATCCCCACGCGCTCGACATCCGCAGGCAGAGCGTCGGGCACCTGGCCTTCGGCCACGGCCTCCACCAGTGCCTGGGCCAGCAGCTGGCCCGCGTCGAACTGCGGGTCGCGCTCCCCGCGCTGATCGACCGCTTCCCCACGCTGCGTCTGGCCGTACCGGCGGAGGAGGTCGATCTGCGCCCGGAGGCCGCGGACATCTACGGGGTCAAGCCTCCCAGTCACCTGGGACAAGGAGAGGTCATGAGAACGACACGCCTGCGCGTCGACCGTGAGCGCTGCATCGGCGCCGGGATGTGCGCACTGACCGCCCCCGAAGTCTTCGACCAGGATCCCGACGACGGCCGCGTGCTCCTGCTCCACGTCGAGCCGCCCATCACCCATGGCGCGGCCGCACAGATGGCCGCCGGTCTCTGCCCCTCCGGGGCGATCACCTGGCACGAGCCGGAAGCCGGCGGCTCCTGACGCCGTGGCGACCGCACCCGAACCGAGAACCCCGCGCCGTGCGTCGGTGGGGGCTCCCGCGCGTACGGCCTCGCACGACGCCGGTGCGTTCGGTGATCGCCTTCCGAGTGTTTGCCGCCGGCGACCGGGAAGCGCGGACGGTGACTGCAACACCCCTGCCTGCGAGAAGTGCCGCGCTTCCGGGACGAGATCAGCGGGACCGGATCGGCTGTCGTCCACTACCGAGGGAACCGGGCCCGGTCGCCCTGCACTACGCGGGCCCGAGTCTGATCCAGTTGGAGGCGCTGGACGACCGCCTCGCCTACGGGGTGACGGTGGCCTAGGGCCGCGCCGGGCCGCGGCTACTACCAGATCCGCTCCGCCGGGGCGTGGAGTCTGTCCGCCACGTGACGGAAGGCGCGCAGCTGCGATCGAGCCGGAACCGCCATATGCAGGGGTGGCCGGTGGAGGTACAAATCGAGCGCGTCGCCGCCGTGCGGCGCGAACCCGTTGCGGTCGTAGAGGCGTTGGGCGGGCAGATTGGTGCGCGAGACGTTGAGGCGGAACTCTTCCCCGTGACGTACGAGCGCCGCACTCGCGAGGCCCCGGCGCCGGAACCCGGGCAGGACGGCAAGGTCGACGACGCGGCGGGACGCGTCGGCCTCCGGCTGCGACAGCCGGATCCGGCCGGCCGGCACACCGTCGGCCTCGATGATCTCGAGCCGCCCGGGCGGATGGCGCTTCCCCCAGTCGCGTTCGCGTGCGTCGTACTGCAGGCGCAGCATGCACTCGCGTTCACGCTCGGGCCAGGCGTGGAGTCCCAGGGCGGCGTCGAGGACAGCGGCGAACAGGCGGCGCAGGAACTCGTTGTCCGCGTCTTCCTGCACCCGGAAGGTGATGGTGGTGGTCAATTTTGTGACGGGTAGATTCCTTCGAGGGCGATGATGAAGTTGACGCAGAGGAAAGGCTGCACGTTGGGGTGCGACTGGCCTCCTCCGGTCGCGTCGATGGCGGCCGGGTGCATGGCGGTCCCCGGTGTCTGTGTGCTGTAGTAGCCGCCGGTGCTGGGGGCGGCTCCCGCAACTCGGTTGGTGTCCTGACGTCCGGCGACGCCATTCAGGGTGTGGCTGTGCGAGGGCATCCGACCGGTGGTGAGCGTGATGTTTTCCGTGCCGCCGGACTCGCCGAGGGAACGCGCGGAGAGCCCGGTGCCTTGTCCTGAATGCATGGGCACGCGCCCCCGCAGGTCGGGGAGGGCGAAGGTCGTCGTGCCGTTGCCTCCGTAGGTCGTGCCGAGGAGGGAGAAGAGGGCGGCGTTCTGGGAGATGGGCAGCAGCTGGCCGTTGCACATGGCCCAGCCGTTGGGGGCGAAGGTGAAGCCCAACCATCCGAATTTCACCGAGATACTGCTCCGACACCGTTCAGCGCCTTTCCGCTGCCGTTCAGCGGCAGCCACATGTTGACCACGGCCCGGTAGCGCGCCTTGCGCCCCGTGGGGCTGAGGAAGAGTGGCGAGTGGCCGCGGACGGGGAGGTGAAGGGAGTGGATGCCCTCGCGCAGGGCCGGGCCCGACCGCTGGGCGAAGCGGATCGTGAATACCTCACCTCGGTCTGGCACACGGTTCTTGCGGGTGACGGCCGACGAGTCCTCGACCCCGTCCACGATCAGAAGCAGGCCCGGGCGATGGACGACATGCAGTTCTGATCCGACGAGGCGCTTCCACTCGGCCCGCGAGGGGCCGGGGAGAGGGCCGGCAGCGGCCTGGCCGGTACGGGCCGCGGCTTCCGCCCGCCCGAGGCCGACCCCGGAGGGAATCGCGCAGGCCACGCCGACGGCGAGCGTGTGCAGAGCCAAGGTGCGTCTGGCCACGGTCATGTCAGGGCTCCAGGTCCGTGGACCAGCGGACATCACGCAGGGGCGAGCCGGCGGAGTGCTGGATCTCGGCGGCGATAGTGTCACCCGCCCCGAACGCGACGGGGATGACCGCGATCGCGACACAGGTGCCGGTGGCGTCGGTGGCGCAACTCAGCGCCGTGGGTGTGCCGTTGCGCACGATGGTGACGGTGACGTTCGGTGCCGCCTGACCGGCCCTCACCCGGAGGCGACCGACATGGAGGTCGTCCGCCAGCGGCGTGCCCGCGGCGTCGGCCGTCGGCTCCAGGTCGGCCTGCCCGGCGGCGCCGACGAAACCGTCCGTCTCGGTGGCGTCGACGAATCTGACGACCCCGGCGAGAACCCCGGGCCCGCCCGATCCTTGTGGTCCCTGCGGCCCCGCCGACCCCCCTGGGCCCTGCGGTCCTTGCGCTCCCTGGGACCCTGCCGGTCCCGCCGGTCCCTGCGATCCTGCTGGTCCCGCCAGCCCTGCCGGTCCTTGCGAGCCCTGCGATCCAGCCGGTCCCGCGGGTCCTTGCGAACCTGCCGGCCCGATCGGCCCCGCCGGTCCCTGCAAGCCTGCCGGCCCGACCGGTCCCGCCGGTCCCTGCGATCCTGCTGGTCCCGCCAGCCCTGCCGGTCCTTGCGAGCCCTGCGGTCCCGCCGGTCCCTGGGGCCCCGGCTGTGGTTGCCGGGACCAGGACAGTGGCCGTTCATGGCGACGGCACTCCTCGTCGTCCGACACAATGGCGCAGGACACCCGTGCGCTCGTTGTAGCAAGCGCGGATCACCTCCGGGTCGCCCTGCTGAGACGGTCGCGGATCGGCCTGGGCCGGGAAGCCGAATAGCGTCAGCGAGCCGAGAGCCGCGACCGCTCCCGACAGGGCCCCCACGCGCGGGCGTGCCCGGCCTGCCGCGGGTCGAGATCTGGGACGGGACACTCGGCCTCCGTGATGAGTGCCGGGACGTCAGGCGCAGCCGGCCGGGCGCGACGGGCGGGCAACACGGCGTAGGCCCGGGCCGTGTGAGATTCGGCGGGCGAACGCGAGCAGACCGTGTCATCACCCCGTCGCCCGGCCGGGCGACGACACGGCCGCACACACCGCGCTCTCTCTGGCGCTGATCGACGAGATCATCGCCGAGCTGACCGTACTGACGAGCTTCGGCCAAGACCTGGCGGCCGAGGCCACCCGCGCCGATGCACTGCCGGACCACATCCCGTGCGCTCCCGGTCAAGAGCCGGGAGTCGGCGGCCCGTAGGGTCACGAGCGATGACACCCACAGGGCAGGCGCCCCGGCCCGCCCGGACCGTCGCCTCTCCCCCGCACGCGGTCTGGACGCGCATGAGCACCCCACCGTCAAAGCCGGCACCCGCACCGACCGACTCGCCGTGGGCACCGCTCGCGGCCCGCGTCTTCCGGGCCCTGTGGATCGCCCAGCTGGTTTCGAACATCGGCAGCTGGATGCAGACGGTGGGCGCCCAGTGGCTGCTGGTCGGAGACAGTGCCGCGCTGGTGACGCTCATCCAGACCGCCTCCAGCCTTCCCGTCGTGCTGCTGGCCCTGCCTTCCGGGGTGATCGCCGACCGATTCGACCGACGCTCGGTGCTGCTGGCCGCGCAGTTCGCGATGCTCGCGGTGTCCAGTGTGCTGGCTGTGCTGGCGTTCACGAGCGGCCTCACGCCGACCGTACTGCTCGTCCTCACCTTCCTGCTGGGGTGCGGCACCGCGCTGATGGGCCCGGCCTGGCAGGCGATCCAGTCCGAGTTGGTGGAACGCCGACAGCTCGGTCAGGCGGCGGCACTGGGGGCGGTGAACATGAACCTGGCCCGTGCCGTCGGCCCGGCCCTCGGCGGGGCGGTGGTCGCGGCGGCGGGCGCGGGATGGGTCTTCGCCTTCAACGCTGCCTCCTACCTGGGCATCGCGGCCGTTCTCGTGGTGTGGCGGCGCCCCCAGACGGCCGCCCCCGCCGCGGGGAACGAACGGCTGCTGGCGGCCCTGTATGCCGGCCGACGCTACGTATGGAACGCGCCGGGCGTACGCCGAGTCCTCCTGCGTACGCTCCTGTTCATACCGGGCGGCTCCGCCCTGTGGGCCCTGCTGCCCCTGACGGCGAGCCGCTCCCTCGGCCTCGGCTCGGGCGGATACGGACTGCTGCTGGCGGCGGTGGGCGTGGGAGCGGTGGCGGGGGCCTTCGCACTGCCTCGCATACGCCGGGTGCTGGGGGCCAACGGCACGCTCGCCGCCGGCGCTGTGGTCTTCGCCGGGGTGCTGGCGGTACTGGCCACGGTCCGGGTGCCGTGGCTGGTGACGGTCGCTCTGCTGCCTGCGGGTCTTGCCTGGATCGGGGTGCTGTCCACGCTCAACGCGGCCGTGCAGTCCCGGCTCCCCGCCTGGGTCAGGGCCCGGGGGCTCGCGGTCTATCTCCTGGTCTTCCAGGGCGGTCAGGCGCTGACCGCACCCCTGTGGGGTGCGGTGGCCGACTGGGTCGGCCTCAGCGCCTGTCTGCTGATCGCCGGCGCCGCGATGCTGCTCAGCGCCGCCAGCGTACGCCGGTGGCCGCTGCACGACGCCGAGGGCATCAACCCCTCACCGTCCGACCACTGGCCCGCTCCGCCCCTGGTGTTCGAGCCGGGGGAGACCGACGGCCCGGTCCTGGTCTCCGTGGTCTACCGCGTCCCTGCGGACAAGCGCGCCGAGTTCACGGACCGCATGCACCGTGTCGCCCGTTCCAGGCGTCGTACGGGGGCCCTCACCTGGGGCCTCTACCAGGACGGCAACGACCCGCAACGCTTCGTCGAGACCTACCTGGTCGCCTCCTGGGCGGAACACCGCGCCCAGCACCACGTCCGTCTGACGGCCACCGACCGCAGCCACGAGGAGCGGGCTCGTGAGCTGCTCGTCCCCGGGACCCTGCCCGAGGTGACGCATGCCTTCGACACGGCGTCGGGGCCGGCCGTCCCGGATCAGGCCGGCCCTCGTGCACCATGGTCCGAAGGCGCCGGGCCGGGCTCTCAGGATTCCGGGCAGGTTTCGGACGGCGCTCACCACGGTCCGCCGCCCACCGCCGCTTCGTGATCCGGTCCGCAGGCGGCGTGTGGGGAGCGGCCCGATGGCGTTGATCCCCCATGCGCCAGGAGTTCCAGGGCGTGGGCGGAACCGCGCCCCTCACACACGTGCACCGGCCTCAAGGGCGGGGAATGTTCCGCAAGTTGGCCCGAGCCAGGTGGACCATTCGCCCGACGCCTCCGCTCAGGACCGTCCGACTCGCGGACAGAGCGAAGCCGCTGATCTGCTCGGTGGTGATCTTCGGCGGAACGGCCAGGGCGGCCGGGTCGGTGACGACGTCGACCAGTGCGGGCCCGTCATGGGCGAAGGCCTCGCGCAGCGCTTCGCGCACCTCGGCGGGCTTCTCCACCCGAATGCCGCGTGCCCCGGCCGCCGTGGCGATGGCGGCGTAGTCGGTGTGCGCGTAGGTCGTGGCGTGCGGGGGCAGGCCGTCGACCATCATCTCCAGGTCGACCATGCCGAGGGAGGAGTTGTTGAAGACGACCACCTTCACGGGGAGGCCGTATTGGACGAGCGTGAGGAAGTCGCCCATCAGCATGGAGAAGCCCCCATCGCCGGAGAGGGAGACGACCTGCCGATCGCGGTCGAGGAACTGCGCACCGATGGCCTGGGGCAGCGCGTTGGCCATCGAGCCATGGACGAAGGAGCCGAGGATGCGCCGACGGCCGTTCGGCGTGAGGTAACGCGCCGCCCACACGCAGCACATGCCGGTGTCCACGGTGAACACGGCATTGTCGTCAGCCTCTTCGTCCAGCACGGAGGCCACGAACTCGGGGTGGATCGGGGTGTGCTTGTCGACGTTGCGGGTGTAGGCGTTCACGGCGCCCTCGAGTGCGTGGGCGTGCCGCTCCAGCATGCGGTCGAGGAACCGGCGCGACCGCTTCTCCCGCACCGCGGGCGTGAGGCACCGCAGAGTCTCGCGCACATCACCCCAGACCGCGAGGTCGAGTTGGGTGCGCCGCCCCAGCCGCTCGGGCTGCACGTCGACCTGTACGGTCCGCACATGGCGGGGCAGGAAGTCGGTGTACGGGAAGTCCGTGCCGAGAAGCAGCAGCAGATCGCACTCGTGCATGGCCTCGTGCGCGGCTCCGTAGCCGAGCAGACCGGACATGCCGACGTCGAACGGGTTGTCGTACTGGATATGCTCCTTGCCGCGCAGCGCGTGCCCGACCGGCGCCTTGATCTTCTCCGCGAACGCCATCACCTCGGCATGTGCTCCGGCGACGCCCCGCCCGCAGAACACCATGACGCGTTCGGCACCGTCCACCAACTCCGTGAGCCGGGTGACTTCCTGGTCGCTGGGCCGGATGGCGGGCAGGTCCAGGGGCATGGCGAGTTCGGGTGCCGTGTCCGGGGAGTCCTCGCCGGCGGTGTCGCCGGACAGGGCCACGACCGAGACACCGCGTCGGCCGACGGCGTGCTGGATCGCCGTCTGCACCACGCGCGGCATCTGGTGGGGCGAGGAGATCAGCTCGGAGTAGTGACTGCACTCGGCGAACAGCCGGTCGGGGTGGGTCTCCTGGAAGTACCCGGTTCCGATCTCGCCGCTGGGTATGTGGGCGGCCAGCGCGAGTACCGGTGCCATCGAGCGGTGGGCGTCGTAGAGCCCGTTGATCAGGTGGAGGTTGCCGGGGCCACAGGAGCCCGCGCAGGCGGCCAGTCGGCCGGTGAGCTGGGCCTCCGCGCCGGCGGCGAACGCCGCGACCTCCTCGTGCCGTACCTGGACCCATTCCATCGTGTCGTGCCGTCTGACCGCGTCGACCACCGGGTTCAGGCTGTCCCCGACCACGCCGTAGATACGGCGCACGCCCGCACGGGCCATCAGGTCGACGTATTGTTCCGCGATGGTCTGCTTGGCCATGGCACTCTTCGTATTCCGGCCTTACGATGGACGCCCCCCTGCGAGGGCACAGCGGGGCAGCCTCACGCCTGGATCACGTTAGTGAGCGGCCTGAGCCACAGTTGACTGTCCGTGCACGAGATCGGTTCCAGCAGCGCACCGGCCCCGAGCTGTGACGATTCGGTTCGCCTGGACGCCCCGGTCGGAGTCCTCGACCAGCAGGTGACGCGGGGCAGCGCACGGCTGTCGGCCCGAGAGTGAACGCCCGGCGAGCCGAGGGACGCTCGGTGCGCTGACGGGCAGCTGCACGTGCACTTGAGGGCAACATGTCCCCCGCTTCAGCCCCTAGCGTCAACCGTGCATTTCCAGCACCGCATCGCAGGAGGCACGTCATGACCACCAGCTCCCAGCCCACGAGCAGTCAGCCGTGGCCGCGTCCGGAGGGCTCGGTGATCCAGGAATTCGGAATCGTCAAGCAGCTTCCCGTCGCGCTGTCCTACGACGCGCGCAGGGACTCCTTCCGGCGCCTGGACAAGGTGCTGTCGCGGCTGCTCGAAGCCCACGAGACCATCCTGACAAAGGCCCATGACGCGGTCGCCCGCACCGGCGAACGGCAGGCATGGTTCCCGGCCGGGCACCTGGTGGACACGCTGCTGGTCCGCGCCTGAGCAAGGCGGGACCCGCCGACAGCGGAACGCTGGGCCAAGCGGCCAGGCGGCGGTCGGCATGGGGCGTGATCGACCCGGGGGTGCGGTGGCACTCGACCGCCGGCCTCGGACGATCCCGCCCGGGTGTGCCTGCGCACCCACCGCCGCGCGCCCCGGCTGCACCCCGCTGAGGAGCCCGCCCCTATCCCCCATGCGGTGCATGTCCCTGCCTCCGGCGAGGCCCTGAGACCCGGCCCGCGCCCGATGCCCTGTCAAGTCTGCTGCTCCCCGGGAGTACCCATGGCTTCGCCCACCGTCGTCGAGCTGTCCCGATGGCAGTTCGCGATCACCGCGATCTTCCATATGACCTTCCCCGCGCTCACCGTCGGGCTCTCCGTGCTCCTGGCCGTGGTGTACACGGTCTACGCACGCACGGGGAATCCTCTGTACCTGCAGATCTTCCGGTTCTGGAAGAAGATCTTCGCCGTCGGCTTCGGACTGGGCGTCGTCGCGGGCACCGTGATGACCTTCGAATTCGGCCTCAACTGGGGTACGTACGCCCATGCGGTCGGCCCTGTCATCGGGGTCACCATCGGCATGGAAGTGATCACTGCCTTCTTCCTGGAGGCGGGCTTCATCGGTCTGATGCTCTACGGGGACGGGCGCATCCGCCCGCGCACCATGGCCCTGGCCAGCTGGATGGTCGCCTTCGGAACCCTGCTGTCCACCACCTGGATCCTCTCGGCCAACAGCTGGATGCAGGACCCGGTCGGCTACCGGAAGGTCGACGGCCAGTTCCACGCCGGCAACTGGTTCAGCATCCTGTTCAACCCCGCCTTCGCGCACCGCTTCCCGCACATGCTGCTGGCCGTGCTGATCAGCGCCGCCTGGTTCGTCGGCGGCATCTCCGCCTGGTACCTGGTCAAGAACCGGGTCCACGCCCAGCCCATGGCCCGGCGCTGCCTGTCCATCGCCCTCGGGGTGCTCGGGGTGCTGATGCCGATACAGCTGTACGTGGGAGACGGCACGGCGGCCTTCATGGGACAGCACCAACTACCCAAGCTGGAGGCGTTCGAAGGGAACTGGAAAAGCGACAACAACGGCTACAACCTGCTCGTCATCCCCGACACGGGCAAGGGCGAGAACCGGCTGCGCGTCGAGGTTCCCTACCTCGGCTCGGTCATCGCCCAAGACCTCAGCGGCAAGACGAAGACGCCCGGACTGCTCCAGACCCCACCCGACGAACGCCCCAACATGTGGACCACCTTCTACGGGTTCCGCGCAATGTACTTCACCGCGCTGCTCATGTTCGGCACGGCCTTCGCGGGCGTGGTCCTGCGCATGCGGCGGCGCCTGTTCGACTCGCCGCGATTCCTGCGGTGGATGGTGTGGATGACCCCGGCCGGGATCATCGCCATCACAGGCGGCTGGATCGTGGCCGAGACGGGCCGCCAGCCCTGGGTGGTGTACGGCCGGCTGCGCACCGCCGACGCGGTCTCCCACCTCACCACACCCGAAGTCGCCGCCAGCCTGGCCGGCTTCATCCTGCTCTACGCCACCCTGCTGGTCATCTGGGCTCGCTACATCGTCCGCACGGTCAAGGCCGGGCCCGAGGCGTTGCCCGGCGGACCCGCCTCGCCCGACGTATCGGAGGCCCTCGTTGCTTGAGTATGTTGGTTATGCCCTGGTTCTTTTCTCGCTCGGCATGTACGTCGTCCTCGACGGTTACGACCTCGGGGTGGGCATGCTCAGTCTGGCGGCCAAGCCCGAGCGCCGACGGGAGTACGGCGAGATCGTCGCCACAGCCTGGGACGCCAATGAGAGCTGGCTCATCCTGGTCGGCGTCGTGCTGTGGGCAGGCCTGCCCGGCGCCTACTCCGTAGTCCTGCCCAGCGTCTACCTGCCGCTGATCGTCATGCTGGTCTCCGTCATTCTGCGCGGACTGGGCCTTGAGATGCAGAGCGCGGCCGGCGCCTACCGTCGCGGCTGGGCGCTGCTGTTCGGCTGGGCGTCGCTCGCCGCCACCGTGTGCCAAGGACTTGTCCTCGGTGCCCTGCTCACCGGACCGCAGCAGCGGAACGGAACCTTCCACGGCGGCGCCCTGGACTGGTTCAGCCTCTACAGCGGGCTGTGTGCACTCGGTCTGGTCGTCGTCTATCTGCTGGCAGGAGCTGCCTGGCTGCAGGACAAGACCGAAGGGTGGTCCCGGCCGGAAGTCCGCCGCACCGGACGGTCCCTGCTGACGGTCACCGCGCTCATGGCGCTCGTACTCGGCCTGTTGCTGCGGAGCGCCGATCCGCAGCAGTTCCACCTGGGCCAGCCGGTGCGGACCGTGCTGTTCTGGCTCGCCGTCGCCGTCGTCGTCGGGGCCGCCGCCGTCGCCTGGTACGGCTTCGGCCGCGGCCCCGACTGGCGGCCGTTCGCGGCCGTGGCCACCATGACAGTCGGCGGGCTGCTGGGGCTGGTGGCCCTCTCCATGCCGGTCGTCGTCCCACCCGGGCTGACCGTTCATCAGGCCGCGAGCCCGCACTCCTCCCAGCTCTTCCTGGTCCTCGGCGTCGGCCTGTGCATGCCGTTCGTCCTCGCGTACAACATCTACGCGTGGCGCAGTTTCCGCGGCAAGTACACCGATCCGGTGGAAAACCCCGTCCCGCCGCTGTCCACCCGTGCCCGCCCCCTCCCGGCCACACCCGTGCCCAGCAGCGCGCCGTGGACGATCGTACGGCGCGTCCTGCTGGTGGTGCTCGGTATCCTGGCCACCGCCCTTTCCCAGGATGTGTTCGGCGGCGCCTCGGACCTGATCGGCCCGATCGGCGTCACCCTGCTGGGTTGTACGGCACTGGCCGCCTGGGTCATCGGCGACCGCCGTGACCGCCGCGCTGGATACTTCGACGCGGACGCAGAGGCGGAGACCACCTCGTGAGCAACACCGCCGTACTCCTGGACGAGTTGGCCGCGGAGAGAGACGAGAACCTGGTCCACGCCAGGCTCAGGGCCTGGGCTGCCGTCGGCCGGCCCGAGCTGCGTCGCGCGGGAATCCTGCGCGGCGCGGCCCAGTTGGGCACCGTCCTGTGGGCGGGCGGGCTCTCCGAGGGCGCGCAACGAGGCCTGTCGGCACTGCGGGGCGACCTGCCCGCGGCGGCCGTATTGCTGCCCGCCCTCCTGACCGCGGCCGGAGTGGCCCTCCGCGCCGGACTGCTGGCCGCGGGGGACGCGGCAGCCGCCCGCGGTGGCCGCACCGTACGCGAGGGCCTGCGTCGCCGGATCATCGAGAGGGCATTGCCCGCCCGCGGGCCGGCCCGCACCGATCTGGACGACGCGGCGCCGGCCCGGGCCGTCGACGGCGAGGTCGACCAACTGACCGACTGGCTGACCGGTTACCTGCCCGCGCGGACCACCATGCTGCTCGGCAGTGGCATCGTCCTGGCCGCTGTCGCCTGCCGCAGCTGGTTCGTCGCCCTGCTCGTGGTGGCCGCCACCCCACTGTTGCCGGCCAACCTGAAGGTCATCGGCCTGGGCACGCAGACCGCCGTCCGTGCCCAGCTGGCCGCGATCCGCACCCATGAGTCGCGGCTGCTGGACCATCTGCGCGGACTGCCCACCCTGGTCGGACTCGGCGCGCACGACGACGCGGCCCGGGCACTGGAGCGGGACGACCGGGAGGTCGCCGGGCGGACCGAGAAGGTGCTGCGGATCGCCTTCCTGTCGACCGCATGGGTCGAACTGCTCATCACCGGTACCCTCGCCGTGGTGGCGACCTACTGCGGTCTGGTCCTGCTCGACTACCTGCATCTGCCCGTCGTACCGGATCACATGAGCCTGTCCGCGGCGCTGTTCGTCCTCGTCCTGGTACCCGCCTACTTCGCCCCGGCCCGGGACCTGGCCGCCGGCTACCACGCCCGCGCTCAGGCAGCCGCCGCCGCGGAGCTGCTGACCCCGGTCCTGGACGCACCCGGTGAGAACGTCCTGCCACCCGCCGAGCCGGCCCGGCCGGCACGACGGACCGCGGTGTCCCCCGGGGTGCGCCTGGAAGCCGTCACCGTTCATCACCCCGGACGTCAGACACCTGCCCTGGATCGCGTCAGCGTGTGGCTCGCACCGAGCCGGTGCCTCGCCGTCACCGGACCCAGCGGAGCGGGCAAGTCCAGCCTGTTGGCCGTCGCGGCGGGTCTGTCCGCCCCGCACGGCGGGCACGCACTCCACCTGCTCGACGGACAGGCCGTCCCCGCCGAACCGAGCCGAGTCTCCTGGGTGGGCCAGCCGGCCCACCTGCTGCCCGGCACCCTGCGCGAGAACCTCCTCCTCGCCCGGCCCACCGCGAACGACCACGACCTGCTGGGCGCCACCGCCGCCCTCGGCTTCGAAGACCTCCTGACCACGCTGCCCCAGGGGCTGGACACAGTACTCGGCGAACGCGGCACCGGCCTGTCCTCCGGGCAGTCCCAACAACTGGCTCTCGTCCGGGCGTTGCTGCGGGACGCACCCCTGCTGTGCCTGGACGAACCGACCGCGCACCTCGACCCGGAAGCGGAGCAGCGGGTCCTGTCGGCGCTGCGGACACTGGCCCGGAACCGTACGGTCCTGCTCGCCACCCACAGTCCGGCGTTGCTGCCGCTGGCGGACCAGGTCATCACGCTGGACCACGGGAGAGCCCGATGAACCGGACCGGCGCCTGGCGCCTGCTGCGCGCGGTGGCTCCGCGCCGCGCCCTGCTGACCGGCCTGCTGCTGGCGACCGCGGGCGAACTCAGCGGCGTCGCACTTCTCGGCGTGTCGGGGTGGTTCCTGACGACCTGTGCCGTGGTCACCCTGCAGGGCATCACCACCTGGTCCTGGATGTATCCCTCGGGCGCCGTCCGGACACTGGCCTTGGCCCGCACCGGGCTGCGCTACCTCGAACGCCTGGTCAACCACCAGACGCTGCTGACCTCCTCTGTGGCGCTGCGCGCCCGGCTGGCCCGTGGTGCTGCCCGCCTTACGCCCCGTGAACTGCGCGGACAACGCGACGGGACGCTGCTCGCCCGGCTCACCGTCGATGTGGAGACCGTCGCGGGACTGCCCGCGAATGTCTTCGCACCGTTGGTCGCGGCGGTCACCACCGCGTGCCTGGTCGAAACCCTACTGCTGTGGGCGATGCCGCTGCTGGGCGCGACCGCACTGGTGGTCTGGGGGGCGGGCCTCGTGTGCGCCCGGCGAGCGCACCGCCTTGCGCGAGCCCATCTGGCCACCGCCGCCGAGGCCAGGGCCGCACTGCGTACTGCGCTGCTCGGCAGCCGGGCCGCCTTCAATGAACTGCGGTGCCTGGACGCCGTGCCACAGGCACAACGGACGGCGACAACTGCCATGACGGCTGTCGAATCCGCCGAGTGGGCTGCCGCCCGAGCCGAACGACTGGGCCGTCTGGGCCTGCGTCTTCTCGCCGCGCTGGGTCAGGCGTCGGTGCTGGTGATCGGCCTGTGCGCAGCTCCGGCCCAGCCTGTCGCCGCCGTGGTGAGCGAGGTGCTGCTGATGGCCGCCGGGTGGGAACTGCTGGAGAGACTCCCCGGGCTGCTGCAACACCTGGCCCAGGCAGGCGACGCAGCCGAACGCCTTGCGCCGTTTGCTGCCCAGGAGCAGCCCGCGGACCGACAGCGGCCGGCCACCCACTCCGTGAAGACGATCGGCCTCCCGCTCCTCGCGGCGTCCGCGCCCCTCACCACGACCTTGCAGGGCCCTGGCTTGGTTCTGGTCACCGGCCCCAATGGCAGCGGGAAGTCGACACTGCTCGGGCAGCTCGCCGGGCGTCTACCGGTGCCCGCCGGCACAGTCCTCCTCGACGGCACGCCAATCAATGAGCTGTCGGCCCGGACCGTCGCCGAGACGGTCACCCTGGTGGAGGCCGACGACTGGCTGGCCGATGACACGGTGGTGGCCAATCTGCGTCAGGCGGCGCCCTCGGCCGACGTCGCCGCCCTACGGGTTGTACTGGAAGCAGCAGGCCTCGCGGCCCTGCCGCTCGACGCCCCGGTGGGCGCCGGCGGGCGTCTGCTGTCGCAGGGGCAGCGAAGGCGCCTTGCCACCGCGCGCGCAGTGCTGAGGCGCCCTCCGGTGCTGCTGCTCGACGAACCCACCGCCGGGCTGGACCGCCCCACCGCCGAGGCGCTGCTGGCCGCGCTGCCCCGGCTGCTGCCCGAGACCTCGCTGGTGATCGCCGTGCAGGAGCAGGACCTCGACCTGCCTGACCGTGCGCCGACCGCGGTCGTCCGCCTCGGCCGGGCCACGGACCGTCCCGGCGGTGCCTCAGCGGGGCTCCTCGGGGTCGGCGTCAGCCGCAGCGCAGAGCGGGGAGCTGCCGTCCGAGTGCGGTGAGGCCGTCCTCGGACGCCGCTGTCACCGTCACAGGGCGCCTGGTCGGTGATCTCCGGCGAACGGCCCGAGCCGTGCCGGACGAACGGCGGTATGCCGTCCGGCGGACGGGAGCGGAGTCGCACGGTCGTGATGACTGTGCGTGCACCAGGACGAGTCTGCCGGCGCCCTCTTCTCGCTCCTCTGGGCGCCGTAGGCGTGTCGTCCAGAAGGGCTGGTTACCGTGGAAACGGCAGAAGATCACTTACGGATCGTCTGCGAGGAAGGGAGTTCTTCGATGGCCGACGAACCCATCTTGGTGCTTGCCGCGACCGGCGGGCAGGGCAGGGCCGTGACCGACACGTTGCTGGGCCGAGGGGCCCGGATCCGGGCGCTGGTACGTGACCCCCACCGCGGAGCCGCGCGGGAACTGGCCGACCAGGGTGTCGATGTGGTGGCGGGATCCCTGAGCGACCGTGAGTCGCTCGCTGCGGCGATGCGAGGGGTGACGGGTGTCTTCGCCTTCACCACTCCCTTCGAGGCCGGCGTGGAGGCGGAGGTGAGCCAGGGGCGGGCCATCCTCTCCGCCGCGACGCAGGAGCGCGTTCCGCATCTCGTGTTCAGCTCGGTGGCCGGGGCCGACCAGGAGAGCGGGGTACCGCATTTCGACAGCAAAGCGCGCATCGAAGCGGAGCTGGCCGCAGGCGATATCCCGTACACGATTCTGGGACCGACGTATTTCTTCGACAACGCGATCGGTGGAGCGGAGCGCATTCTCGGCGGAGTTCTCGATCTGCCGCTGCCACCCGATCGGCCGTTGCAGCAGCTGGCCCGCCCCGACCTCGGGGCGTTCGCGGCGGAAGTGCTGCTCAGCCCTGCTCTCTTCGTAGGACAGCGCATCGAGCTGGCCGGCGACGCACCCACGCCCACGCAGATGGCGGCCGCACTGGGCGCGGCATTGGGGCGGGAGGTCCGCCATGAGCGGGTACCGCTGACGGCGATCGACGATCCGGACATGCACGCGATGTGGACGTTTCTGAACGGCCCCGGCTACCGCGTCGACATCCCCGCCCTCCACGACGCCCATCCGCAGATCCGCTGGACTCGCTTCGCCGACTGGGCGGACCGGACGTGGTCGAACGCCCTCTGAACCGGTCGCTCCTCTGGAAAAGCGCTCCCGTCCTCCGGGGGCGCTTTTCGCTGCCGCGGGCCCCTGGTGGTCAGCGTCTTGCTCGTGCGTCCCAGGACGTGCCCAGGACGTGCCCAGGACAAGGCTACTGCGGCTGGACGCCGAGGTCCGTCTCCACGTCGTACCCGGATGCCTCGTGGCCGGCCGCGGGATGTGCGATGTCGGCCGCCAGGTCGAATGCCGCTCCGTCGATCGCGTCCTCCAACGCGGCCTCCTCACGCTCGGACTGAGCGCGGCGGTGGTGCTCGGTCATCCGGTCCATGATGTGCCGGATGTGAGGGTGGCCGTGGTCCGAGGGCGGCTCTTCTGTGTTCACGCGGTGATCCTCCGTAGGAGACTGCTGCCGGCATCAGCGGCCTGCCGCGCGGCGTTCGGTTCTGCCGGGCGGTGCTACGACGCCAACGTATCCGGGCGTCACCGTCGCCGGTGCGCCGACAGTGCACGCCTTCTTGTCCGACGGCGTACCGGATGGCCGCACGGTCCGGGCCGAGTTCCCGACCGTCTCAGCAGCCGTACCCGGAAGCGATCCTGCGCTCAGCGTCCCAGGTGTTGACCTCAGAGCGGGACCGGCGTCACCGGCCCGGCGCGCCGGTTTGACGCTCGGACTCTGTGAGGCCTCCCCACACTCCGTGTGTCTGGCCGGTCCGCAGGGCGAAGGCGGCGCAGGCGCGGCGCACCGGACAGGTGCCGCAGATCGACTGGGCTCGCTGTTCTCGGTCGCGCCGGCCGGCTCCCCGCTCGCCCACCGGTGAGAAGAAGACCGAGGTGTCCATGCCGCGGCACGCTGCCCGGCTCTGCCAGCTCCACTCGCTGAGGTGTGGTTTCACGTTCGGAGGTTTCATGTCCGCACCGCGCCCGTCAGCTGTGGACGAGTCGGTCCTGCAGCAGTGCGGTGCGCAGCGCCGTGGCCTCGGCGAAGGCCCGGGCCTCCGGCTCGAACACCGTTCCCGTGGTCGTGGGGTCGTCGGGCATGCCGGTCTCCCTGTGTCGTGCCGTACGGTTTCTCTCACTGTTCAGCCTAGGAATCCCAGGTGTTCCGGATTGCCCGACGATGCAGGGAGTTCGGTCCCCCAGCGCACTGCCGGAAGCGGGTCGGTCCCCGTGGCGGCACTGCGCCACTGCGCCGGTGACATGCCGAACGTGTCGCGGAAAGCCCGGCTGAAGTGGGAGGCACTGGTGAACCCCCAGCGGGCCGCCACCGTCGCGATCGAGCTGTGGGCCGCGCCGGGACGGGCGAGTTCCTCACGTGCCGCCGCCAGCCGTCGCGTCCGCACCCAGGCGTTGACGGTGGTGCCGTGCGACTGGAAGAGCCGGTGCAGATAGCGCAGGGACACGCCGTGCTGGTCGGCGATGTCCTGCGGGCCGAGTCCGGGTTCTCCCAACCGGGCCTGGACGGACATCGTGATCCGCTCCCACAGCGTCGGCTCGGGTCGTCTGCCGACCTGTTCCACTGCCACGGTGGCCAGGAGCTCCGCGGCGACGCGGGCGAGCTGTTCGCGTCTGGCCGTCGTGGCCCTGGTGACCTCTTCGACCAGTCCGCGCAGCACCGGCAGCAGCAGGGCCGCCGCTCCCTGCCCGGCTTCGTCCACCACTGTGGCGGTGAGGGCGGACAACTGCCCTTCCTCCAGGCGCAGCAGTGCCCGGGGCATCATGAGGATCCGGGCCCGCTGCCGCTGCGGCAGCACGATCCTGAACGGCCGCCGCGCATCGTGGAACGTCAGGCGACCCGGCAGGACTTCCGCGGTACGGCCGTCCTGCAACACGATTGCGGTGCCGTCCAGTTGCTGACGCACCAGGATGTGGGCACGGTGGTCGGCAGCCACCGACCGGGCGCTGCGAAGGATCGTTCCCGGGCCGAACTCCTCGGTGGCGATCTGGAGGGCCCCCAGTCGTTCGGCGGCCAGCTCGCCCGACCACGAGCGGCCGCGCTCCACGGTGACCTCGACGTCCACGAAAACCTGCGAGAGCGCGCGTTGCCAGGCAGCGACCCGGTCGCCGGGAGCGAGGTTCCGGGTGGAGAAGGACATGCCCTGGCCGGGGGTGGCCGGCGATCCCGTCAGCACAGCGCGTCCCCCGCCGCCCGGCTTGTGCGCTCTCGGTCGAGCCATTCAGTAGGGGACTGACCGAAGGAGCTGCGGAAGGCCTTGCTGAACCGGGCGGGACTGGTGAACCCCCAGCGTCGCGCGACCTGGCCCAGGCTGACGGATCCCGGTGCCTGTGCGGCGAGTTCCTTGCGGCACTCGTGCAGGCGCAGCTCGCGGATCCACTGGCACAAGGTGGTGTCCTCGGCCTCGAACATCCGGTGCAGATGGCGGACGGAGATGCTGTGTGCACGGGCGATGACCTGGGGGTTCAGTCCGGGGTCCGACAGGTGCCATCGGATGAAGGTCTTGACCCGCAGCAGCAGGACACGGTCGGCGCCCGGCAGTTCGGCGGGATCCTCGTCCAGTTGGTCCGCCGCGACGGCAGCGATCAGGTCGATGACGCCCTCGGCCATTCGCTCGGCCACCGGTGTCGCGTAGACCTCGGAGGTGTCCGCCAGTCGCTCCAGCAGGGGCGCGAGCAGGGCGGGCAGACCGCTGCTCGGGCGCACGGCCCGCGCCGTGAGGCGGCGCAGGTCGGCCTCCGACCGCTCGATCAGGACTCGCGGGACCGCGAAGATCTTCAGTTGGAAGCGTTCCGGGAATGTGGTGCGGAAGGGCCGGACGGTCTCGAAGAACCCGATGTCTCCGGCCCGCAACTCGGTCGTGCGGCCGTCCTGTTCGACCTGTGCCCGACCGGTGCTCTGGAGGGCCACGAAGACGTCCCGCCCGTCGCCGCGAGCGATGAAGCGCGGTGCCCGGTGCACGCGGCCCGGGTCGCACTCCACCGTGGTGATCTGCAGATCTCCGAGGTGGTCGGTGCGCATGGCCGCGTCGTAGGTCCGGCCTTCGGTGGTGATGTCCATCCCTACGAGCGTGGCGAGTACGGCGTCGTGCCAGAAGTCCAGGCTCTCGCGCGGCGGAACCGAGCGAGTGCTCAGCATCCGGGCTCGCGGACTCGCGGGGGCGGCCGGGCACCAGCGTCTCTCCTCGAAGGAGCCGATGACGGTTGGCATACCGCCAGCGTGGCGTGAGGGTGCCGGCGCACGCATCAGTCGGCCGACTGGTCCTCAGCCGTATGTGGCGCCCGTCAGCACAGACGGGCACGTAGGAAGGCGCAACCGGCCACGAGCGCCGCTCGGGTGGGCGCGCTGTCCCGCAGCGCGTGCAGCGCGACGAAATCGTGGACCGTGCCGAGGAATCGTACGGCGGAGGCCTCGACACCGGCCGCACACAGGTTCCGTGCGTACTGCTCTCCCTCGTCACGGGCCACGTCGGCCTCGGCGGTGACGACCAGAGCCGGCGGCAGTCCCACCAGGTCCTCCGTCCGTGCACGCTGCGGTGACACGGTGGGCTCGGCCCACAGGGCCGGGTCGGCGACGTACCGCGCCCAGTATGTGCGCAGCGCTCGACGGGTGAGCAGGTATCCGGTGGCGAACTGCCGTTGCGAAGGGCTGCCGCAGCGGGAGTCGGTGAGCGGGTAGTAGAGCAACTGTGCGCTGATCCGCGGCCCGCTCCGGGACTTCGCCAACATGGTCACGGCGGCGGCCAGGGTGGCCCCGGCGCAGTCACCCGCCACGGCCAGCCGGCGTATGTCCAGTCCGAGTTCGTCGGCCTGGGAGACCGCCCAGGCCAGCAGGGCGTAGCACTCCTCCAGCGCGACCGGATAGCGCGCCTCGGGGGTACGACTGTACTCGGGGACCACGGCGCACACGCCTGCGCCGGTGACGAGTCCGCTGATGAGGCCGGCGTGGGTCTGCGCGTCGCCGAGCGTCCACCGGCCGCCGTGCAGGTACAGGAGGGTGGGGAGCGGGCCGGTCGCACCAGCCGGGCGGACGGTCCAGAATCCCAGCAACCCGGAGGGGCCGACGGACGCCACACGGAACACCGCGTCCACGCCGAAGTCCTCAAAGCGGTCCACCTGGGTCTCCCTCAGCGCCTGCCGTCCCGTCTCAGGGCCGAGGTCGTCGAGCGACGGTGGCGTGGCGGACGCGGTGACGAGACGCCGCACCACGGGGTCGAGGTCGATCTCCGTGTGGGATTCACCGTCCGGCCGATCGCCGGTGCCTCCCTGCATCGCGCACTCTCCTCTGGCTGGGCCGCGCCGCTCGGCTGCGGGTCCGTACCGAACCGACCGGTTCCCGCCTCATCTGTCTTCAAGCAGGTCACGCAGTTGTTGGCGGCGGCTGACGCCGAGCTTGGGATAGACGTTGTACAGGTGCGAGCCCACGGTGCGCGGCGAGAGAAAGAGCTGTGCACCGATCTCACGATTCGAAAGGCCGCGTGCGGCCATCCGGACGATCTGTCGCTGCTGTGCCGTCAACTGCGCCAACGGGCTTTCGGCTGCGGGGGTGGGTGCCGCTCCGCTGGCTCGCAGTTCGCGCCCGGCGGCTGCCGCGAGGGCGCCGGCGCCGAGGCGTTCGGCGGTTTCCAGCGCCGTGGTCAGCTGCTGACGCGCCTCACGTGTCCGACGGCAACGGCGTAGCCACACACCGTAGTTGAGGCGGGCGTGCGCACGCTCCCACGGCCATCGGTCCGCCTCGTGGTTGACCAGGGCGAGGTGGAAATACCTCTCGGCGTCGTCGGGGTCGACCAGGGCGGTGGCATGGTGCAGCAGCAACGTCATCCTGGTGCTCGGGCGTTCTCCCTGCTCGGCCCGGATTCTCTCCAGGATCGGCACGATCTCCTTCGACCGGCCGGTCCGTCGGGCTGTGGCGGCGAGCTCGGCGATGCTGCGAGGCGACAGGAAGGGGTGCAGTGGCGAGCCGTCGGCGGTGAACAGCTCGCGCAGGTGCCGCCAGGCCCCGTCCCAGTCCCCGAGCGCGATGGATGCACATCCTCGGGCCCGCAGCAGGCGTGCGTGCGTGGCCCGGTTCTCGTCCAGGCTGACGGCACACCAGACGGAAGGGGTGAGCCAGGGCTCCGGCGGTACGGTTCCGCGCAGCGCCAGCAGAGTGAGGGCCTGCGCTTCCAGGTCCGCCTGGAGGCGCGGCAGGCGCAGCACCGCGGCCTCGGCCCCGGCTTCCCGGATCAAGGGTTCGGCCTCGGTGAACCGCCCGGTGTCCACGAGGGTGTCCAGGAGGGGCAGGACCGACCAGGCGCGGATACCGAAAGCACGAGAGACCCGGAGCTGGGTGTCGGCCTTGCGAAGCTGCCCCAGGCACATGTCCGCCTCGTCCGCGTAGTAGGCCAGCGAGGCGACCGCCATCCGGCAGGCCAGCGTGTCCGGGGCGTCCAGCAGCGCACTGTGCGGGCGGACCAGACTCGGCAGGAGATGGGCGGCGGCCTGAGGCCGGATGACCGTGGTGACCAGCGCCTCCAGTGCCTTCTGTGCGTCCGGCGTGTCCAGGCGGTCCAGTGGCCTGGTCACCGGGGGGCGGCGCCGGTCGGCGCGGTCGGCCTCTCGGGCACGGTCGAGCAGCGTGGACAGAGCCGCGATGTGTTCCGGCAGACCGGACTGGGCGGCTATGCCCGCGGCCAGGGACGTGAGCGCGAGTGCGGCGGAACGGCCGACCTCGGGGAACTGCTCCGAGATGTTCTCCAGGACGTCGAAGGCGTCCCTTTGGGAGGCCTCCTGGGACAGGGCCGAGGCCAGGGCACCGGCCGCGACACAGGCGAGTCCTGCAGCTGTGGAGTCCTCGACGAACCTACGGTGCAGATCCCGCACCCAGCCAGGGTCTCCCACCGCATGCGCTGCCACCAGGGCCTCGGCGAGTCGGCGGGTGCTCTCCTGCCGCTGAGGGCTGAGTCGGGCCGCCTGTTCCAGGGCGCACGCGGCATCCACGGCGTCCCCGCGCCGCCAGGCGGAGTCCTCGAGTGCGGCGGCCACGGATTCGCTGGTCCCGACAGTGGCAGCGGCCCAATGACGGGCCCTGACTTCCGGGTGCCCGGCCGCCCGGGCGAGGTCCAGATGCGCCTGGTGCCGCTCACCTACCGGATGCCGTGAGAGCGCGGCCGACCGTGCGAGCGGATGCCGGAAGACGAGGCGATCCTCGGCCAGTACGACCAGGCCTGCCGCCTCCGCAGGGGCCCACACCGCCAAGTCGTCGGTGTCCAGGGCGGCCATGACGGAGGCGATGGTCTCGCGGGGCCCCGCGGCCGCTGCGTACAGCAGGGCCCGCGCTGTTTCGGGGGGAAGCGCATCGAGTCGTGTCCTGAAGACGTGCGCTGTGGGCGGGCGCCGCGCCGGTCCGACGCGGGGCAGTCCCGCTCGGGCGGGCGGCGGCACACGGCGGCTCAGTTCTACCAGAGCCAGGGGATTGCCCTCGGCCTCCGCCAGGAGCTCCAGTCTGCGCCTGCCTCTGGGCGCTGCGGGCTGTCGGTCGAGCAGCGTCGCGGCCGACGGGTCGCTCAGTGGGCCCAGATACAGGCATTCCATGTCAGGAGGCATGCCGGGCAGGAGCGTGTCGCCGCGTGCGGCGAGCAGGCTTCTGACCGGGCGGCCGGTCAGGAGCCGGGTCCCGGTGTAGAGCGCGTCGAGGAAGGCGCGGTCGCAGACATGAGCGTCGTCCACGCACACCAGTACCGGACGGGACGTGGCGAGTCGGTCCAGCAAGGCCACCATGGCGGCCTGCACCTGTGCGTCGTTCGGCCCGGAGTCCGCGGCGGCGGAGTCTACGGCGGCGCTCAGCACCTCGCCGTGCGCGGTGGGCAGCGTGGGCAGCTCGCCCAGGACCGGCGCGAGCAGCTGTTGCAGGCAGGCCCGAGCGCCCCGCCGGTCCGCGGCCCAGCCCTGTGCCCACAGCACGAGCACGCCGTCGCCGGTGGCGAGTTCCCGGGCATGGCGGAGCAACGTGGTACGTCCGATCCCCTCCTCCCCGAGCAGCAGCAGCGCCTGGGGACTCCCGGGCTTGCCCGTCACGCACCGCAGGATCCGCTCGATCTCGCTGTCTCGCCCGAGGGGAGGCGCCGTCGCCGCACGGCGGGGCCGGGCGACGGCTCCCTCACCGGCCGCCCACCGGAACGGGGGGACCCTCATACACGTACTCCGGACCTGCTCGGTCGCCCACGGCTGTGGGCATGTTCCCTGGCCAGGGCCATACTCGGATCGACGGGCTCGCGACGCTTCTGTCACATGACCAGTCGTCCTCCTCTCCCGGTCCTGACCTCCCTCGGGACCGCGAGCGGCCGGCTCTGCGGCAACTGCTGCGCGTCCGCTCGGTTGCGGCTGGCAGGATGACCGGCGTCATGATCACCGGCTGAGGAGAAGATCCGTGACGCACGCTGGCGCCGCCTACCCCGCCGCCCCGAGCATCCTGGGCAGAGCTGCCGAGCTGTCCCGCCTGGAGGCCCTGCTCGGGGCGGTGGACGGCACCGGCCCGCAGGTGCTGGTGCTGATCGGGGAGCCGGGCGCCGGCAAGACCACCCTCGTCGACTGGACGGCCGAGCACGCCCGCGCCCGTGGCCTGCGGACTCTGCGTGTGCGCGGCAGCGAGGGCGAAGCCGGACTGGGGCTCTCCGGTGTCCACCAGCTCCTGCATCCGCTGCTTCCCGGTGACGGGCTGCCTGCCCAACAGCGGGAGACCCTCGACCGCGCCTTCGGGACGGCGGCGGCGCAGGGTGAGGTCACACTCGACCAGTTGTCGCTGTGCGTCAGCGCGCTCGCGCTCCTCGGCGACGCCGCCGCACGCCAACCGCTGCTCCTCCTGGTGGACGACGCTCAGTGGCTCGATCTCGGCTCGGTGGATGTCCTGGCCTTCCTCGCCCGACGCCTGGAGGGCAAGCCTGTGGTGATGCTGTTCGCCGCACGTGAGGAGGCCGTGCCTGCCCGCTTCGACCGGGACTTCCCGCAGGTGACCGTCGGCCCGCTGAGCCGGGCCGCGGCAGGGCTGCTCCTGGACGCCCAGCCGAACCCGCCCCGTGGCAGGACCCGCACCCAGATCCTCCAGCAGGCTGCCGGCAACCCGCTGGCCCTGATCGAGTTGCCCCGAGCCCTCGCCCGGGGCTGGACGGCCACCGGTCAGGACGGCGGCGCCGCCCTCCCGCTCACGGCGCGCCTGGAGAACCTGTTCGCCGCTGACCTTCCCGGCCTGCCCGAGCCGACACGTGAGGCACTGCTCTTGGTCGCCGCCGCGGGAACGGCGCAACTGGCCGATCTTCTGCGCGCCGCTCCGTCGTTGGACGTCGTCCAGGCGCTGGCCCCCGCGGAGCGCGTCGGGCTGGTCCGGGTCTCTGACGGCCAGGTGCTGTTGCGCCATCCGCTGGTCCGCTCGGCCGTCTGCCAAGCAGCTTCCTTCTCCGAGCGCCGACATGCCCACCTCGCACTGGCTTCGGCCCTCGCCGGGGACCCGGACCGCCGCGCCTGGCATCTGGCCGCCGCGGCGACGGGTCAGGAGGCGGAAGTCGCCGACGCCCTGGCGGAGAGCGCCGAGCGCGCCCGTGCCCGGGGCGCGTACGCGACGGCCGCAGCAGCGCTGGAACGTGCCGCGGAACTGACCCCGGCACCGGAGCTGCGCGCCCGGCGCCTGTTGATGGCGGCACAGGCGGCCATGTTCGCCGGCCACCCCCAGTGGGTCGGGGAGATCAGCGGGCGCGTCGACGACCTGACCGAGAACCCACGGCTGCGCGCCGAAGCTTCCCTCCTGGGCGGGTGGGCCCTCGGGGTCACGCTCCGCCATGAGGAGGCGCTGACGCTGCTGCTCGGCGTCGCCGAAGCCACTACCGCCTCGGCTCCGGACCTGGCGCTGGGCACCCTGAGCACCGCCGCGACGTCCGTCTACAACTCTGGGGCGCCGTTCTACCGGGCGGAACTGCAAAGGATCAGTGATCTGATCGGCGAAGCCGACGATCCCGCCGCCCTCGCCTGGGCACAGGCGGTCATCGACCCGCTTCACCAGCGGGCCCGGATGATGGGGCTCTTGAAGAGCGGACTGGCCGCCATGTCGCAGGATTCGCTCGGGAATCTCACTGCGGTCGGCGGCGCCGCCTGGATCCTGGACGAGACCGAGGAGGCCGTTCGCATTCTCCGTCGGGCCATGGACGTCATACGACGCGCGGGAAGCGCGGGCACGAACGCGACCGTCACGCAGGCGCTCGCCCTCGCCCTGTTCGAGAGCGGCTCATGGACGGCGGCCCAGTCCACGGCTGACGAGGCGTTCTGGATGGCGACGGAAGCGGGAGCCGACAACGTGACCGTGGGCGCCTGCATCCTCCAGGCCACGCTGCGCGCGCTGCAGGGTGAGCATGCTGCCGCGCGGACACAGGCGATGGAAGCCGTACACGGCGTCGACCTGCGCAGATCCCTGAGCCTTCAGGTCCGGCATCGGCACGCCATGGGAATGGCCGCGTTCGCCGCCGGAGACCACGCCGAGGCCTACGAGCAGCTGCGCGCGACCTTCACCCGAGACTTCCGCCCCGCTCCCGTCCACTACCACGCCTCCGTCTACTACCTGGGCGACCTGGCCGCCGCGGCGGTCCGTGCCGGGCGGACGGACGACGCGCGCACAGTGGTCGACGCCGTCGAGCACGGGCTGGAATCCGACAGGTCCCCCCGGCTGGCCGCCGTCCTGCACCGGTCCGCCGCCCTGCTGAGTGACGCCGGGGACGCCGAGGGGCACTTCCGCGCCGCCCTCGCCGACTCCGCCGTCGACTGCTGGCCCTTCGAGAAGGCACTCACGCAGCTCGACTTCGGTGAGTGGCTGCGCCGCCGGCGCCGCAGCGCCGAGGCACGCCCGCACCTCAGCGCGGCACTGGAGTGCTTCGAGCGTCTCGATGCCCGGCCCTGGACTGATCGCGCAGCGGCGGAACTGCGGGCGGCGGGAGTCACGGCGGCAACAGCGACGACCGCGAGTGCGGCGAGCGAGCTCACCGCACAGGAACGGCAGATCGCCGAACTGGCCGCCCAGGGCCTGACCAACCGCGACATCGCGGCCCGGCTCTATCTTTCGCCCCGGACCGTCGGCTACCACCTGCACAAGATCTTCCCCAAGCTCGGCATCCACGCCAGGGCCCAGATCCGCGACGCCCTCTGGGAGGATCCGCCGGCAGTGCCCCGGGACGACGGAGGTAGCGCGAACACGCGCCTGACGTCTGCGTAGGCAGCGACCGAAGCGCATCTCTCAGTCAGCGGCCAGGGCGACCGGCTTCGCATCGGACGTGGGGGGTGCGGGCAGGTGGTCGAGGAAGTCCGCGGACGGTGTGTAGAAGAGCGTGCCGGTGACCGCTGTGGAGAAGTCGAGTTCCGGTCGTGGGCGGCGTCCGGTGTGCCGAGGAACATATTGCGTAGCATCCGCTCGGTCACTTCAGGTGTGCGGGCGTAGCCGATGAAGTAGGTGCCGAACTCGCCACGGCCGGGGCTGCCGAAGGGCATGTTGTCACGCAGGATCTTCTGCTCTTCTCCGTCCGGCCCGGTGACGGTGTTCAACTTCGCGTGAGAGGCGGCCTCGTCCAGTTCGAGGTTGGTCGCCTTGGTACGGCCGATGATCCGCTCCTGTGCTTCGACCGGAAGGGCGTTCCACGCGTCCAGGTCGTACAGGTACTTCTGCACGATGACGTAGCTGCCGCCGGCGTGGCCGGGGTCCTCCTCGCCGATCAGTACAGCCTCGCGGGCGACGGTGCCGACCGGGTTCTCGGTGCCGTCGACGAAGCCCAGCAGGTCGCGCGCGTCCAGGTACTTGAAGCCCTGTACCTCGTCCTCGAGGGTCACCGCGCCGCGCAGACGGTTCATGATCTCGGTGGCGAGCCCGAAGCACAGGTCGAGCCGGGTCGCCCGCAGGTGGAGGAGCAGGTCTCCGGGGGTGGACACCGCACTGTGCCGGGATCCCCTCAGGGGCCGGAAGGGATGCAGTCCCATCGGGCGCGGGGAGTCGAAGAGCCGGTCCCAGGCATCGGAGCCGATCCCTGCCACACGGCTCAAGGCGGCTTCGGGCACGCCGAAGCCGAAGGCTCGCTCCAACGAGCCGAGATCGGCCAGCAGCTGCCGCGTCTCCTCCTCACCCACTGGAGCGATGGTGACCACCAGGAAAATCGCGGCACTGGTCAGCGGATTGAGCACCGGCTGTGGCTGTGACCCGGTCACGGACGGGGACTCGGCGGTCCATTCACTCTCCCGATCCGGTGCAACACCCTGAGCGGTCGCTCGCCTCGGTGATGGGGCCGGTGCCTGCCGACTGTGTCCTGCTGATCGTCAAGTACCAGCGGGCGCTGACAACCGCCTACGCCGACGACCGGCCAGGCACTCAGCGCGGCCCTGCGGCCGCTGGTCACTCTCGTGAACGGCCCCGGCTTCGCCGGTAGAGCGGGACTACCGTTGAATACGTGGAAATGTTGCATTTGCGCTATTTCGTCGCGGTTGCCGAGGAGCTGAACTTCTCGGCTGCAGCCCGGCGGCTCCACATGGCGACGTCACCTTTGAGTCAGCGCATCAGGGACCTTGAGCGCGAACTCGGGCAGCAGCTGTTCGACCGCGACACGCGCAGTGTCACGCTCACCCCGACCGGCTCGGCGCTCCTCCCGATCGCACGCGACGTACTCGACCAGTTCAGCTCCATCCCGTGGCGGCTGCGTGAGGCGACACAGGAACAACGCGACACCGTGCTCATCGGCATGCCCCCGGGACTGCACCCCGAACTCCGGTCGCGGGTCGGCACGCTCACCGAACGCGTCCGGGAGCACTTCGAGCTCCAGCGCTGGCCCGGCAGCACGCAGGCCCTGGTGGCCGGCGTCCGCGAAGGCACACTCGCGCTCGCGCTGGCCCGGCTGCCGTTCAGCGACCCGGCTCTGGAGCAGGTGGGCGTGATGTCGGAGCGCATGGGGGCGGCGGTGCCGGCCGACCGGTTCGCCGGGCGGGACTCCGTCGCCCTCGCCGATCTGGCGGACCTCGCGTTTGTCTCCCCGCCCAAGGAGGTGAGGGTCGCGTATTTCGACGTCCTCGACCGCGCGTTGGCAGAGGGCGGTGTCCGGCATCGACTGTGCCTCACCGACACCGGTTACAACGGAGTATCCGAAGTGATTTCCAGCGGCCTGGCCTTTTGCATTTCCATTCTCGCCCCGGAAAATCCGATACACGGATATCAGCTGGAGAACGTGACGGTACTGCCGTTCACGGACTTCCATCCCCGGCTCGAAACCGCCCTGGTGTGGCGCCGCGACCGCGCCGACAGCGATCTCAAGGACCTTGTCGCCGCCGCGCGCGAGATTTTCGATGGGCCCGTGATCATAGATTGAGTCCCCGGAAATCGCCACCGGAAGCGTTTCGATCAGCGGCGTGACCGCTGCGGTCACACCGCTGTTTCCTTTTTGATAATTCCGCCTCCTACCGCTCCTCATTTAGCGTTGTGTGTCAGAAGCAATAAAACGTGACGCTGAAGGAAGAGAGAATGACGGAATCCTTCGTCGCCGGGCCGCTCGAAACGGTGCGGGTGATCGACCTGTCGACCGTGGTGATGGGGCCGTACGCGGCCCAGATCCTCGGCGACCTCGGTGCCGACGTGATCAAGATCGAGTCGCCTTCCGACACCGTACGGGCGGGCCGGTATCGCGGCACGCCGGGCATGACCGCGCTGAACCTGAACGTCAACCGCAACAAGCGCAGTGTCACCCTCGATCTCAAGGATCCCGCGGCAGCACGAGCAGGCCCTGAAGCTGATCGACACGGCGGACGTGCTGATCACCAACATGCGACCGGCCGCGCTGCATCGACTGGGCCTGACCTACGCGGACGTCGCCGCACGCAATCCGGGCCTGGTCTACGCCCACGGTCAAGGCTTCCGCAGCGACTCCGACCGCGCCGGATGCGCCGCCTACGACGAGACCGTGCAGGCCGCCTCCGGGCTGGTCGACATCACCCGCCGCGCGCTGGGCATGCCGGTGTATCTGCCGACGATCATCGCGGACAAGGTCTCCGCGCTGACCATCGTCCCCAGCGTGCTCGCTGCCGCACCGGGCAGGGCCAGCACATCGAGATCCCGATGACCGACACGCTGCTCGCGTTCAACCTGGTCGAGCATCTGGCCGGGCACGAGTTCGAGCCGGCCGTGGGGCCCACGGGTCATCCAAGGTCGATGTCGAAGGAGCTCCGGGCGCGGCGCACCAAGGACGGCCTGGCCTGCGTCGTCCCCTACACACCGCAGAACTTCCGCGACTTCTTCGTCGCCGCCGGGAGACCGGACCTCGCCGCGGACCCCCGGGTCAACGGGCAGGCCATCGACATGGCCGACCTTGACGCCCTGGCCCTGCTGGTCGACGAGTGTGCCCCGGCGCTGACCACTGAGGAGTGGGCGGAGGTGTGCGCCAAGCACAGCATTCCGATGGCTCCCCTGCTGAAGCCGGAGCACGCCCACGAGGACCCCTACGTCCGCGACGGCCATCTGCTGGAGACGGTCGTCCACCCGACCGAGGGACCGGTCCGCACGATCGGGATCCCGGTGCGGTTCTCCGCCACACCCGGTTCGATCCGCCGTCTGGCCCCGGTACCGGGCCAGGACACCGCCCACGTCCTCGCCGAGCTGTCCGACCACTGAATCCCCACTCCCCGCACCACTGAGAGAAGCACCCCATGAGCACCACCGACGTGCGCACCCACCGGGCGGGCACAACCCTGCTGATCACGATCGATCGCCCGCAGGCACGCAACTCCGTCAACGCCGAGGTCGCCGCACTCCTGGCCAGGGCACTGGACGAGCTGGAGGCCGACCCGGGGCTCCGGGCCGGAGTGCTGACCGGCGCCGGCGGCACCTTCAGCGCCGGCATGGACCTCAAGGCCGCCCTGCGCGGCGAGTCCCCGAACGTCCCGGGCCGCGGATTCGGCGGCGTGACCGAGGCCGAGCGGACGAAGCCGCTGATCGCCGCCGTCGAGGGCTGGGCCATGGGGGGCGGTTTCGAGCTGGCCCTGGCCTGTGACCTGATCGTGGCCGCGGAAGACGCGCACTTCGGCCTGCCGGAGGTCAAGCGGGGACTGATCGCCGCCGGCGGCGGAGCGATCCGGCTGCCCCGGCGCATCCCGTACCACCTCGCGATGGAGTTCCTGCTGACCGGCGAGCCGGTGAGCGGCCGCCGGGCCGGTGAACTGGGCCTGGCCAACCGGGTCGTGCCCGCCGATGAGGCGGTGAACAAGTCCCTCCTGCTCGCCGAGCAGCTCGCGGCGAACGCTCCGCTCGCGCTGGCCGCCGTGAAGACGGTCGTACGGGCCGCGGACGGCGCGCCCGAGGCCGACGCCTTCGCCGCGCAGCGCACGGTGACAGGCGAGCTGATGGCCTCGGCCGACGTCCGGGAGGGCATGACCGCCTTCGCCGAGCGCCGGACCCCGCAGTGGACGGGGCGGTGACATGCGGATCGAAGACGTCCGACGGCACCTGACCACCCCGGCGTATGCGCCGACGGTCCCCCGCTCCACCGACCTGACCCTCGCCCCCGTCGAACCGGTCTTCGACTACCTGAAGGGAGATGCGCAGTGACGCACCCATTCCGTACCGCCGCCGTGATCGGCGCGGGCACCATCGGACTGTCCTGGACGGCACTGTTCGCCGCACACGGCCTCACCGTCCATGTCAGCGATCCCCGCCCCGACCTGCCGGAGGCGGTCGCCGAGGCGCTTGCTGCGTTCGGTCCGCACCTGGCCGCACAGGGCCTGGACACCGACGGCCTCGCCGACCGCGTACATCTCACGGCAGGCACCACCGAGGCAGTGCGGGACGCGGACGTCGTCCAGGAGAACGGGCCCGAGCGCGTCGCGTTCAAGCAGGGGCTGTTCGCCCAGCTGGTCCGGGAGGCCCCCGGACACGCACTGCTGCTGAGCTCGTCGTCGGCGATCCCGGCGACCGCGTTCACGACGGAGCTCGAAGACGCGGGCCGCATCCTCATCGGGCACCCCTTCAACCCGCCCCACCTGCTCCCACTCATCGAGGTCGTGCCCGGCGAACGCACCACCGAGGAAGCCGTACAGGCGGCCGTCGACTTCTACACCGCCGTAGGCCGCACGCCCGTGGTCGAACGCCATGAGATTCCCGGGTTCGTGGGCAACCGGCTCCAGAACGCGCTCAGCCGCCAGGGCGTCTACCTCGTCCAGCAGGGCGTGGTGACTCCCGAGGACCTGGACACCGTCGTGACCCACTCGCTCGGCATCCGCTGGGCGACGGTCGGTCCGTTCCTGGGCGCGCACCTGGGCGGCGGGCCCGGCGGGTACCGCCACATCAGCGAGCACATCGGCTCGTCCCTGCAGCAGATGCACCTCGGGCAGCCCTCGCAGGCCCCCGAGGACCAGGAGCGGGTCATCCAAGCGGTGGAGAAGTCGTACGCCTCCACCCCCTACGCCGACCTGGCCGAGGCCCGCGACCGCAGGCAACTCGCCGTCCTGTCCGCCCTGGAAGACATCCGCCGCAACCAGCACCACAAGGAGAACTGAGATGACCACCACCATCCCCACCCCCACCGCACCGCTGGACGACCTGCTGACCGCCGACTTCTACCGCTATCAGATGCTGCTCTCGGACGACGAGCGCAAGATCCTGCTCAACGCCCGCACCTTCCTGCGCGAGGAGGTCAAGCCGCTGGTCAACGAGTACTGGGGCAAGGCCGAGTTCCCCGTCGAACTGATCGACAAGTTCCGCGGCAGCGGGCTGGCCGCCCTGGCCTACGAGGGCTACGGCGAGCACCCGGCGGCCGCCAGTCATCTGCTCGGCGGCATGCTCGCCACGGAGCTGGGCCGCGTCGACGCCTCGGTCGCCACGTTCTTCGGCGTCCACAACGGGCTCGGTTTCTACTCCATCTACTACGGCGGCGACCAGGAGCAGCGCGACAGGTGGCTGCCCGCCATGGCCACGATGGAGAAGATCGGCGCGTTCGCCCTGACCGAACCGCTCGGCGGCTCCGACGTATCGGGCGGCATGCGCACCACCGCCCAGCGCGAGGGCGATACCTGGGTCATCAACGGCGCCAAGAAGTGGATCGGCAACGCCACCTTCGCCGACTACGTCGTGGTCTTCGCCCGGGACGTCCACGACAACAAGGTGAAGGCCTTCGTCGTCGAAAAGGGCACCCCCGGCTTCAAACCCGAGAAGATCGAAGGCAAGATCGCACTGCGGATCGTGCAGAACGCCGAGATCACCCTGGCCGACGTCCGCGTGCCGGAGGCCAACCGGCTGCAGAACATCAGGGGCTTCCGGGACGTCGCCGAGGTCCTGCGCCAGACGCGCAGCGGGGTCGCCTGGCAGGCCCTGGGCGTCATGATCGGCGCCTACGAACTCGCGCTCGACTACGCCAAGGAACGCATCGCCTTCGGCCGCCCCATCGCCAAGTTCCAGATGGTGCAGGACCTGCTGGTCAAGAGCCTCGGCAACATCACCGCCTCCTGGGGCATGCTGATACAACTCGCCCGGCTCCAGGACCAGGGCATTTTCCGCGATGAACACTCCGCACTGGCCAAGGAGTATGTCGCGGCCCGCATGCGCGAGGTCGTCGCCTGGTGCCGCGAACTCTTCGGCGGCAACGGCATCCTCCTCGACTACGACGTCGCCCGGTTCTTCTCCGACGCCGAAGCCCTCTACTCCTACGAGGGCACCCACCAGATGCAGACACTCATCGTCGGCAAGTCCATCACCGGCCACAGCGCCTTCGTGGGGTGAACGCAATGACCACCGAATCCGTCTTCACCGGCCTGAAGGTCCTCGACGCGTCGACCTACATCGCGGGACCGGCCGCGGCCACCGTGCTCTCCGACTTCGGCGCGGACGTCATCAAGATCGAACCGCCGGGGCAGGGCGACCCCCAGCGGCGGCTGAGCTTCGTGCCGCCCAGTCCCCAGGCACAGGCCAACTACGGCTGGCACCTCGCCAACCGCAACAAGCGCGGCATGGTGATCGACCTGAAGTCCCCGGCGACCACCGAGATCCTCAAACGCCTGGTCGAGTGGGCCGACGTGGTGATCACCAACTTCCCCCACGGCACGCGCGAGAAGCTGCACCTCGGCTACGAAGAGGTCGCGAGCTGGAACCCGCGGGTCGTCTACGCCGACATCACCGGCTTCGGAGACGCCGGTCCCGACGCCGGGCAGCCCGGCTTCGACCTGACCGCCTACTGGTCGCGCAGCGGGCTGCTGGCCTCCACCCGGGACGCGGGAGCCCCGCCGACGGTACCGGTCTGGGGCAGCGGCGACTACACATCGGCCATCGCGATCTACGCCGCGATCGCGACCGCCCTGTACCACCGTGAGCGGACGGGACAGGGGGCAAGTGTCGGGACGTCGTTGCTCGCCACGGGCGTCTGGGCCACGGGCACGCTCATGGCCGGCGCGCTCGCCAGCGGCACGCCGTTCGAGCTGCACGACCGCAACGCGCCCGTGAACGCGCTGACCAACCCCTACCGGACCGCGGACGGCCGGTGGTTCATGCTGGCCACCTCATCCGTGCACTGGCCCAGACTCACGCGGGCCATCGGACACCCCGAGCTGCTCGAGGATCCCCGTTTCGCGGACATCGAGGCCTTGGTCAAGAACGCCGCCGTGGTGAGCGAGCTGCTCGACACCGAGTTCCGCTCACGGCCCTTCGCCCACTGGAAGGACGTCCTGCACCGGGAACGCATCACCTACAGCCTCATTCAGACGCCGGAGGAGGCCGCGCAGGACCCTCAGCTGCGCGCGAACGACATCGTCGTACCGCTGGAAGGGGTCGCTGGGCTGGAGGAAACCGTCAACAGCCCGGTCAACCTGAGAGGCGTAACGAAGGTGCCCGCGAAGCGAGCGCCGGAACTGGGCGAGCACACCGACGAGATCCTTGCCGAGATGGGATTCGGCCCCACCGAGATCGCCCAGCTGCGCACCCAGGGAGCGATCCCAGGCGCGCCGGAGGAAGAGGCGGCGGAGGAGGCGGCCTGATGAGTACGGCGTCCGAAGCCCCCGAGCGTGGCACTCCAGCAGCGCCGGGGCGGCGCACCCTCACCGTGGCGGCCGACAACGACGCGCCCCAGCCCCAGTCGGCCCGCTCCACCGCCGACTTCACCCGCCAGCCAGGAGGCGTTCGCGGCCCTGCTTCCTCAGCACGGCCCGACCGAGTGGCAGAGTCGAAGCCTCGCTGCCTTCGTCGTCGCAGAGGTCAAGGATTCGTTGATCATGTGCCGGATCGAGCAAGGCACCGCCCAACTCACCGTTCCCTCACACCACACACCACTTCACAGGAGCTCATATGCCCACCCTTGACCGCCAGAACGACGTCTTCGTGCTCAATCTCGGAGACGGTGAGAACCGCTTCCACCCCGACTGGATCGCGTCGGTCAACGCCGGCTTGGACGAGGTGGAGCATGTGGAAGGGCCGCGGGCCCTGGTAACCGCCGCGACGGGCAAGTTCTACTCCAACGGCCTGGATCTGGAGTGGCTGTCCGCTCACGCCGACCAGCACCACGACTACACCCTCTCCGTCCACCAGCTCTTCGCCCGCGTGCTGTCGCTCCCGATGATCACCGTGGCCGCACTCCAGGGGCACACCTTCGCCGCCGGAGCGATGTTCTCCCTTGCGCACGACTTCCGCGTCATGCGCGCTGACCGAGGCTTCTGGTGTCTGCCCGAGGCCGACATCAACATCCCTTTCACACCCGGCATGTCCGCCCTGATCCAGTCCCGGCTGGCGCCGCAGACCGCGCACGAGGCCATGGTCACCGCCCGCCGCTACGGCGGGTCGGATGCCGCGGCCGTCGGCATCGTCGACCGGGCGGTCGATGAGGACGCCGTGCGCGCCACGGCCGTGGAGATCGCCCAGGCACTGGTGAGCAAGGCCGGCGACACCCTCGGCACCATCAAGGCGCGCATGTACGGCTCGGCCCTGGCGTCCCTGCGCGACACGGCCAACCCGCACGGCTGACGCCACCGACGAACACGGAGAGCGCCGGGCCCCACTGCTGCGGATGCCCGGCCCGCCGACCGGACTCTCTCGGCGCACGGCGACGATGGAGCTGCTGAAGGAGTCCGACACGATCGTCTTCGGTGCACCGACCTACACGGGCACCTTGTCGCCCCACCCGCTGGGCGGGCAACCGCCACGACCGTCCCGGCGTGTTCCTGACGGGCGTCAGGCCCCACAGGGCTGAAAATGCCGGATTGGCGATCACCAGCAGACCATCGGGCCGGCATATCGCGGTGGGCGCCGGTGAGCGGTCGAGCAGCCGCAGGAACCGATTGCGCCAGACGGCCATCTCCTGCCGCAGCCCGGTCGATTCATCCGACTCGTTGATCACGGACAAGTCACGCACTGTACCTCATTCGGTCAAGTTGGTCGCCGGACGGCAGCACCGGGCCTGGAGTCGACAGCGACTTCATCGGATCACCGACTCAATGCGCCAGGAGCGTTTACCGTTCCGTCCTGTCCTGCTTCGTAAGGCGCCTAATCGCTGTGCGCAACTGCCTTCGCGCATCCGCTTGAGCTGATCCGCCCGCTACCCCTACAGCGGCATACGTGGTGAAGGCCTGTCCTGTCCTGCCAACCCGAGTGCCTCCCCGTATCGGACCGCGAAGCCCTGTCTCAAGCCTTGGTTCGCGTCCTGGTCGATGGTGTCGGCCAGAGTCCTGGCGATGCCTCGCACTTGAAACGACGCCGTACGGAAAACCTCCAAGGCACATGCGTAGACCGGGGACATGCGTTGTCGGCGCGCGGCTGCCGGGGCGTTCCAGCGCAGACTCTCAGCTGCCTTCTGCACCTCGTCGCGAGCTTCCGCGACTTGCTGCTCCAGATCTCGTCCCCTCTCCAGCCAGATGTGGGCGTGCCTCGGAGACCGTCCTTCCCTCAAGCCACGGCCCATGTCCTGCAGCAGCGTGACCATGCAGCGGGCCAGACTGCGCACGGCGGCGTCGGACTGGCTCAGGTACATCGGTGGAAGGACCAAGGCATTGACCACAACTCCCACCACAGCGCCGGTAAGAGTGGAGACCGCCGGGAAGACCACATGTCCGACCGGAGCCGCTGCGGCAGCTGTCAGGGTGATCACCTCGGTCGATGCGACTTGGAGCCGGTCCTCGCCGCCCCGGCGTCCACCGGTGAGCAGCACCTCCGTCAGAACAGCCACGATGGCCCCCGCGGTGGCCCCCAGCAGCCAGGCGCCGACGACAGCCAGGGACACTCCTGACACCTGGATCGCCACCCGGCGCACAGCATGGGTCACCGAGCTGTACACCGTGGACGCGTTGCCCATGACCAACGCGGTGGCCACGCCCAGGAACTGTCGCTGTCCCGGTAGCCACAAGGCGATGAGCTGCCATGTGAGCACGGCCGCGATCTGGCTTTTCGCGCCATGGCGTAGGACGGCTCGCCCCTGCTCGCACGGAGCGTACGGAACCGTCGCTGTACTGCCGTCCAGGCCCGCTGTGTTGCCGCTGCGCTTCCACGCCGCGGCCCGAGGAGAAACAGTTGCGAGAGGAGGAGCAGGCCGCGGCCGTTCTCGTCGGTGGTGCGGGGGTGGCGCAGGCGTGGGTGGCTGTGGCCGGCGTCGGAGACCTCGCAGGTCAACGCCTCGTGCCGGATGAGGCGCAGGCCGATCGTGCCGTCGCCGTGACACATGGCGTTGGTGACCGGTTCGCTGACGATCAGTTCCGTGGACCCGGCCAGGTGCTCCAGTCCCCACTGGTCCAGTTGGGCGGTGGCCAGGGCGCGGGCACCGCTGACGACGGCCGGGTCGACCGGCAGCCGCCAGGAGGCGACCTGGCTGGGGCCCAGTGAGCGGGTCCGTGCCAGAAGCCGGGTGACATCGTCGGTGCCTTTCACCGCCTGGCAGCCTCGGCCCGAGCACCGGCGGACAGAGCCTCGCGATCCGCCGATGACCTTCGGCTCTGCCCCGGGCGGAGACGGCTGCGTCTGCCCTGCTCGTCGGGCCGCGCGGACCCCTCGGCCTTCCGGCGCGGTCGCCCATGTCAAAGGGCGCGGGCGGGGCGGTCGAGAGCCTCGTCAGCGGCGCGAGTTGGCGCGCTTGGGCGGCGCTATACGGACCCGCTTGTCCACAGGCGCGCTCTCGATGTCGTCGAGCTGCGCGACGATCGTGCTGCGCAGGTCGTCGTAGTCCTCGAAGGAGTAGTCGTTGAAGAGCGTGTAGCCCGTCCACATCAAGTTGGCGCACACCCGTGCCGGCACCCGGCCGGTCCGGGCGCCCATGCCGACCAGCGCCACCGACCGAATGCTGCCTGGCGCCTTCTTGTTCTGCTGGTGGATCGCCTGGAACGCGGCGGCGCACGCCAGGGCCACGTTCAGGGTATCGCTGACGTTCTGCGAGGACGTCTCCATCGTAGGCGTCGAAATCAAGAACCTCGGCTTGACCGCACCCGACGGAACACACACCGCGCTGCCCACCGGCAGGGCTCCCTCGAACTGGCTGCGGATCGCCCTCTGCACCCGCAGCTGGATGCCCGCGCCGAGATACCGCTTGATGGCCGCGTCGACCCCACCGTCCATGCGCCCCTGGGAGTTGGTGGGGCTGACCCAGGCGTCTACGTCCTCGTCGAGGATCGAGCCCTTGCGGATCTCCATCTCGGGCATGTCGGCGAACGCCGCTCACCACGCCTGCACCACTGCGGTGTTGATGTCGGTCAGCACGACCCTGAGGGGCGACGGCACGCGGTCTACGGTCATGGTTCACTCCGATCGGAAGCGGTCACGCAACTGATCGGGACGCTACCGCGCGCCACTGACACTGCGACCACCCCGCCCGGCGCCCCCCGTGAACCGCAAGGGGACTGTCAGTGGGCTGACCTATCCTCAGATCACTTCGCCGATCAGGCTTTCCACCAGCACAGTTCGACCATCGGAGTCCATCCGTCATGAGCGCTGCCCACATCCCCGCCACACCCGACCCGAACGACCCGCTGGCCCTCACGGAACTGTTCAAGGGCGGCGGTGAACCGTGGCTTCCGCTGCTGAAGCCGGTCGTCGAGGCACAGCCCGACGCGGCCATGTTCATCGGCCCGGGCCGGGCCCCGGAGGTCGTCCCCGCCCGCGAACTGACCTTCCAGGCACTCAAACCCAATGCGCCGCACAAGTGGAAGGTCGTCGTCTTCGGTCAGAACCCGTACCCACGGCCGGAGAGCGCCACCGGCATCGCCATGTTCGACAACACCTTCCACGACTGGAAGGACAGCCAGTTCGGCAGGGTCGTCAGCGTCCGCTGCATCATCAAGGCAGCGGCGATGTGGAAGTACGGCATTGCCAAGAAGACCCCGATAGCCGACATCCGCGCGCTGTTGAAGAAGCAGGACACCGTCCAGCCGCCGGAGTGGTTCCAGGCGATGCTCACACAGGGCGTGCTGCTCCTGAACGCGGCGCTGACGGCCAGCAGCGACGGGGCGATCGGCACCGACCGGCACACCAGGTTCTGGCGGCCGGTGGCCGAGCGGATCGTCGAGGAGATCCTCAAGGCCAAGCAGAACGCCGACGAGGAGGACCGCGGGGTCGTCTTCGCATGGTGGGGAGCGCACGCGCGCAGCCTGAAGAAGGTTGTTCTCGAACTCCAGAAGAAGTACCCCGAGGTCGAGGTCCGGCACATCGACCACGCCAATCCCGCAGCGCAGGGCGACATCTTCTGCGACGGTGACCACTTCACCATGGTGAACGCGGCTCTGGCATCGCTGGGCGCCGACGAGATCGACTGGCTGCCGAGCACCGGCTGGAACAAGCTCACGGCCGAGACCGGCGGCGCCGACGGAGACGTCGCCGACCGCATGGGCGCGTTCATCGCGTCCACCATGGAGCTGCACCAGCTGTACCTGGACCGGCTCTCCAGCGTGAAGGACGAGGGTCTCGTCCTAGACGCGATCACGGGGGTGTTCGACACCCCGCTCATGGACTTCCGCGACGCCGTCGCCCCGGTCGCCGCACTGTTGTCCGGGCTGGACCGGCACGTCGACCGGTCGCACGAGTTCGGCAAACGGCGGGCGGACGAAGCCCCGACCGACCTGCCCGCCGACGCGATCGCCGCCCTCTACCTCTACACCTGCGAGTCCGCGTTCTACCGGGAGATCAACGCCACACTGCGCTCCCCGGACCGGACCAGGCTCCTCCCCTACCTGCCGTATCTGCGACTGCTCTTCTCGGCGGTGTCGCAACTGCCCGCCCGGACCAAGCCGTTGTGGCGCGGCGTAGCACTGGACCTGCGCGCGCAGTACCCGCTCGGACGGACCGTGACCTGGTGGGGTGTGTCCTCGTGCACGTCCGAGCTCAGTGTGGCCAAGGCGTTCCTCGGCAGCCGCGGCAAACGGACACTGTTCGAGGTCGTCCCCGCACGGGCCGTCAGCATCCGCGACTTCTCCGCGTTCACCGGCGAGGAGGAGTTCATCCTCCCGCCGGGCACCCAGCTGAAGGTGACAGACGTCAAAGCCGAACGCAGCGGCCTGTACACCGTGAAACTGACGGAACTGCAGGAACAGACTCTGGTCGCCTGACCGGACTCCGGCAGGATACTGGGCTCAAAAATCACCCCGGGTAACGAAGGAGCTTGCTGTGGCGAGTGCTTGGGAGGCCGAGCTGCTGCTGGGCGGCATCGTCGCCTTAGGTGCTTCGGTGCAGTGGCTGACCGGAATGGGCTTCGCGCTCATCGCGGTGCCCGCGCTCGTTCTGGTACTCGGGCCCGCCCCAGGGGTGGTGCTGGCGAACTGCGCGGCCGGAGTCGTCAGCATCGCCGGGCTCACCGCGGGTTGGAGGCGGGTACGGATCGGCGCCATGGTCCCGTTGGTCGTCGCCTCCGCGTGCACCGTGCCCGCGGGCTCATGGGTAGCCGCCCTACTTCCGGAGCCCGTGCTGCTGGCCGGCGTCGGGATTCTGGTGACGGTGGCCGTGGTCTTCGTGATGGGCGGCGTGCGCATATCCGCTCTGACCGGCGCCAGGGGTGCCGTGACCGCGGGTGCCGTGGGTGGATTCATGAATTCCGCCGCAGGTGTCGGCGGGCCGCCCTATTCGCTGTACGCGGTGAATGCGGGATGGCAGGTCAGCGAATTCGTACCGAATGCGCAATTTTACGGAATCATTGTGAACGTTTTCTCGGTGGCCTCCAACGGTGTGCCGCGGCTGAGCGGGGCAGCCTGGTCGGTGGCTGCGGCCGCGATGGTGGCGGGCGCCCTCGTCGGCAGGGCGCTGGCACCGAGGGTTCCGGACCAGTGGGTGCGGCGGCTCATCCTCGCCTTGGCCCTGACCGGTGGACTCTCCGTCCTGGTCAAGGGGCTGCGGGGACTGTGATGACGTCCGCTTCATGTCATGCGCGCCCGGGCGGACCAGGCCTGCGGGCTCCGGCGATGGGCGAGGATGCAGCTGGCGGTGGACCCAGTGCCGGGCGAGGTCGAGCGGTCGCTCCCGATCAACCTCGGCGAGGTCTCCGTTCACGGCAGGGCTACGAGGGGTCGAACATACAGATCCGAGGCCTGCGGGCCGGTACGGGCCGGGTTTCCATGGCCCGCGTGCTGGTCAGGCGCGAAGGGAATGACCGGCCGAATGGATTGACCGTAGCTCGCCCCCTCATCCGTAGGGCGTTGTCTCAGTCGATGAAGACGCTCCACGCGGTGGCGTTGAGGTTGTCCGCGAGGAAGATGTCGGTGCCCCCCAGGCGCTTCTCCCAGGAGGGCATGAGCTCGGTCGCGCGGGCGACGACCGCGTCCATCCAGACCTTGAGTTCGGCCTGCTTGTTGTTCTCCGGCACCTTGGCGGCGGCCGCGACTTCCTTCAGGTCGACCGTCCGCAGCGCTTCGGAGGCAGCGGTGCGCAGGTCCCGGATGTACTCCCGGTTCGTCGCGACGTCCTCGGGCGTGCCGGGCAGAGCCATGTGACCGGTCACGACGGTGTCGAAGTCGTACTCCAGCATCTGGTCCATGGCGTCGAAGTACGCGGGCACGTGTGCGGAGAAGTACAGGCGGAAGAACGGCGCGTTCTTCGGCGAGAAGCTGTCCATCGCTCCCATGAGCTTCTGCTCGGGCAAGTGGATGAACAGGTTGCCGGCCTGGTGCCAGTCCCCTGCGTAGTCGAGGACGAACCTGACGCCGTCGATGTCCATCTCCGTGCGCCGGCCGCTGAAGGTCTCGGTGGGCAGGGGGCGCCGGTTGTCGTTCTTGGCCTCCTTGATGAACTCGCCGGTGATCTCGTGGGAGATGATCTTCAGGCCGGCCCGGTTCAGCAGGTGAGCCGCCCCGATGTGGTCGGCGTGCGCGTGGCTGTAGATGAGGTGGGTGAGCGGCTTGGGGGTGACCTCCTCGATCGCCGCCAGCAGCTTGTCCCCCAGGAACGGCGAGGCGTCCACCAGCACGACACCCTTCTTCGTCACCACGAACATCGTGTTGATCATCCCCTGGGTGACGAAGTAGGCACCACCGCCCAGCTCGTTGACGACAAACCCGGACTCCGGAATGTCCGGCCCCAGAGCAAAGTCAGGCACAGGCACGAACTCAGTCATGATGATCTCCTTTGTGTGACCCGTCCGGCGGACGGCCGAACGGTGCTGTTGTGAGTGGAAGGTGGTCGAGGGACGGCCGGCACGAGCCTCACCTGTGGCTGCCGTAGCCTTCGAGACATCGCAGGACAGCGCAGGTCGGCCGCTTCTTTCTCCAGCCCCGGTAGGGGGAGGTTTTCCGGCCTCATCGCCGGAGAGGCACATGCCCTACCACGCAGCATTGCGCGCTTTGCGTGGCTGCGGACCCCGCACATGCGCCTTGCCGAACCTAGGTCTGGCTGGTCCACCTTCACCGGCCCGTCACGGCGCTGCGGGCGGCACACTGGCGACATGAAGCAGAACGGCGAACTGGGTGACTTCCTGCGCTCGCGGCGGGCCCGTCTGCGCCCCGAGGACGCGGGTGCGGCTTTCAGCGGCGGCGCGCGCCGGGTGCCGGGGCTGCGCCGCGAGGAGGTCGCACACCTGGCCGGGGTGAGCACGGACTACTACGCCCGCCTCGAACAAGGCCGGCACCCCCACGTCTCGGAGACGGTGCTGGAGGCCGTGGCCCGCGCCCTGCGCCTGGACGACACCGAACGCGGCTACCTCTTCGAACTCGCCCGGCCCAGGACACCCGGCCCGCATCGGCGCCGTCCGGCCCGCGTACCGCGCTTGCGGCCGGCGGTCCACCGCATGCTCGACGTCCTCAACGACGTCTCACCCGCCCTCGTCATCAACCACCGCACCGACGTCCTCGCCGCCAACCACCTCGCCAAGGCGCTGATCACCGACTTCGACGCACTGCCGCACCGCGACCGCAACCTCGCCCGCTTCGTCCTGCTCCAGCCGGCCGCCCGCGATCTGTACAGGGACTGGGACCAGGTCGCCGCGACATTCGTCGCCGGCCTGCGCCTGGCGGCCGGACGCCACCCCGACGACCCTCAGCTGAACGAGCTGGTCGGGGAACTGTCCATCAAGGTGCCCGAGTTCCACACCTGGTGGGCCAGTCACCGCGTGGACCAGTGCGCCCACAACACCCAACATCTCGACCACCCCGTGGCCGGCGAACTCACCCTCACCTACGAAACGCTGGCCCTTCCCGCGGACCCCGACCAGAGCATCTGTCTCTACACCACCGAACCCGGATCCCATTCCACAGAGGCGCTCCGGCTGCTCGCCAGCTGGACCACGCCGACGGCTACACACGCATCCACCGCAACCGAGCACGCCACCACACACCAGAACTGACCGCCGGTCGGGCGTGTCAGTGACTTTGCGTAAAGTCCTTGAGTTTCACTTGGGGTTGAGCCTGTCCTGGAAGCACCCCGTACCGCGGACACCGCTCTCGGAACGGGCGCTCCGCCCCGAAGTCATGGGACGGGCTGTCCCACTCGAGGTTCGGTGGCAACTTACGAATTGAGGTGTTCGGTCATGGAGATCAAGGGATCGGTCGCGTTGGTGACCGGTGCGAACAGGGGCATCGGGCTGGCGTTCACCCGCGCCCTGCTGGCCCGGGGCGCGGCCAAGGTGTATGCGGGCGTGCGCAACCCCGAAAGCTTCCGGCAGCCGGGGGTCGAGACGCTGCGTCTCGACGTCACCGACGAGGACCAGATCGCGGACGCTGCCGCTGCGGCGTCCGACGCGACCATCGTCATCAACAATGCCGGCATCCAGGCCGGGCCGGCTCTGCTGGAAGGCTCCCTGGAAGGCGCGCGGCGCGAGATGGAGGTGAACTATCTGGGTACGTGGGCGGTCTCGCGTGCCTTCGCGCCGGTGCTCGCGGTCAACGGCGGCGGAGCGCTGGTGAACATGCTGTCGGTCGCGTCGTGGCGGGTGAACAAGATGTGGCCCAGTTACGCGGCGTCGAAGGCCGCGGAATGGTCACTGACCAACGCCCTGCGGTTCGGTCTGCGTCAGCAGGGGACACTCGTCGTCGGGGTGCACGTGGGTCCCGTGGACACCGAGGGCGCCGCCGCGCTCGATGCTCCGAAGTTGCCGGCTACGGAGGTGGCGGCACAGACTCTGGACGCGGTCAGCCGCGACGAGTCCGAGGTGCTGGTCGATGAGCTGTCCCGTCGGGTGCGTGCGGCGTTGTCCGGCCCGGTGGAGCTCCTGGAGCCGACCCAGTAGCGACACGGCCGGCTCGAGAGCCATGGTGCGTACCTGACCGAGGTCAGGCAGTGGTGCTGCACCGTCTTGCGGACGCCGACGTGATCGCTTCCTTCGTCCGGCGCTCAGGATTCCTCCGGGAGGGCGGAGGAGGCGGTGTTGTAGCGGGCGAGCAGGCTGCGTAGGGTCCGGACCTCCTCCGGGGACCAGCCTTCGGTGCGCGTGTCGACCTCACGGTGCATGAGGGCGTCGGCGCGGGCGAGGAGTTCCCGACCGAGATCGCTGGGGTGCAGGAGCTGGACGCGACGGTTGTCCGGCGCGGCGTCACGTACCACCAGGCCGGCGCGGTGCAGAGCGGCGACCTGGCGGCTGATCGTGGACTTGTTGATGCCGTAGAGGCCGACGAGGTCTGCCGCGCGGGCCCCGTTACGTTCGGCCATCTCGGAGAGCAGAGAGTAGTCGACGAAGCTCAGGTCCGGGTGGAGCCGCTCGGCGTTGGCACGGAAGCGCCGGGAGAGGGTCACCATCTCGCGGAGGAGTCCCGAGATCTCCGGGTCGCCATCGGCCATGTGCATGTCCTTCCCCTCGGCCCCCGCGCCCTGCGGCCGCCGCGGCGCCGCCCGGCGGCGTCAGCCGGGGCCAGGGCTGGCCCCGGTAGATCCACGCCCCGTGCGTGATCATACGCGTCGCACCCCATCGTGAGTTGCATTTTGCATCAGCGGCGGCCGAGAACTACATTCGAAGTGTTGCAGAATGCAACTCCACTCCTCCGTGGACACCCCTTCGAGGTGACCCGCCGCGAGGTGTGCGTCGCATCGCCCCGGCCCGAAGGCAGCGGGGCGGGAAAGGCAGCCGAGAGACATGCGAGCCCAGGACGTCGTCCGCGTACCGACCACCCCACTGGATGCTCCGGCCTTCCCCATGGGTCCGTACCGGTTCACGGACCGCGAGTATCTGAACATCACCTACCGGACCGATCCCGACGCCCTGGAGAGGGTGGTCCCGGAGCCCCTGCGGGTGGTGGACCCGCTGGTCCGCTTCGAGGTCATGCGGATGCCGGACGTCACAGGCCTGGGCGACTACACGGAGTCCGGCCAGCTCGCCGTCGTCGAGTACGAGGGCGAGCCGGGTGAGTACAGCCTGTCGATGTACGTGGACAACTTCCCGGCCATCGCCAGCGGGCGCGAGATCGGGGCCTTCCCGAAGAAACTCGGCCGACCGCGGCTCTACGTCGATCACGACACCCTCGTCGGCATCCTCGAGTACGGCTCGCTGCCGGTCGCCCAGGCGACCATGGGCTACAAGCACGCGCCGCTGGCCGCCGAGAAGGCACGGGACGAGCTCACACAGCCGACTTTCATGCTCAAGAAGCTGCCGCACTACGACGGCTCGCCACGCATCTGCGAGCTCGTCCGGTCGCAGATCAGCGACGTCACCGTGAAGGGCTCCTGGAGCGGTCCCGCCCGGCTGCAGCTCTTCGCCCACGCCCTGGCCCCGCTCGCCGACCTGCCGGTCCTGGAAGTGGTCTCCGTCTCCCACATCCTGACCGACCTCACGCTGGGCCGGGCCGAGGTCGTCCACGACTACCTGGCCTGATCCGGACCACCCATTCGAGCACAGAAAGACTTCTTACATGACCGAGAGCGGCAGCATCGCCGGAATCCGCACCGTCACCGTGGCCGGGGCAGGCGTCATCGGCGCCTCCTGGGCTGCGCTGTTCCTGGCCCGCGGACTGTCCGTCACCGTCAGCGACCCGCAGCCGGGCGTCCAGGAAGCCGTGTGCGCCCACATCGCCGAGGCCGCGTCCGGGATGGCGGCGCTCGGGCTGGACACCACGGACCTCACCGCCCGCCTGGCCTTCGAGCCCGATCTCGCCACCGCGGTCCGCGAGGCGGACCTGGTGCAGGAGAACGGACCGGAGCGGCTGGACGTCAAGCATGAGATGTGGCGCACCATCGAGGCCGACGCGCCCGCCGGTGCTCTGTTCGCCACGTCCACCTCCGGCATCCCGGCCACCGAGATCGCCACCGTCCTCAAGGCCCCCGAACGGCTCGTCGTCGGCCACCCCTTCAATCCGCCGCACCTGGTGCCGCTGGTGGAGGTCGTACCGGGCGAGCGGACCTCCGCCGAGACGGTCGAACGCGCGGTCAGCTTCTATCGCGCACTCGGCAAGCGGCCACAGGTGCTGCGCAAGGAGATGCCCGGCTTCGTCGCCAACCGGCTGCAGTCGGCGCTCTTCCGCGAGTGCGTGCATCTCGTGACCGAGGGCGTCGTCACCATGCAGGAGCTGGACGACATCGTTACCTCCTCCATCGGCCAGCGGTGGGCGGTCGCCGGCCCGTTCCGCTCCTTCCACGTCGGCGGCGGCGAGGGAGGCCTGGCGCATTTCATGAGTCACCTCGGCGTCGGCATGGAGAGCCGCTGGGCCGCCATGGAGCGCGAGAAGGTCGCCTTCGACGAACCGACCAAGCGACTGCTGACCGAACAGGCCAAGGACTTCGGCGGCACCGTCGACGAACTCGCCGCCGAACGCGACCGCAAGCAGATCGCCCTCATGCGCGCCCTCGCCGAGACCTTCGACGCCTGAGCCGCCGGCCCGGGACGCGACCCACCACCGCTACCCGCACCCCTCACCCCGGCGCGAAGCCCCACCACCCTTCACCCCTCACCTCGACGCAAAGGCTGCCGTACCCATGAGTGCCGACGAACTCACCGAGCGCATCGAAAAGGCCGTCGCCAATCCGCTGACCCGCGACGACGGCTTCGACATCCAGCAGGCTCTGCGCGAAGTCCTCGCCCCGGCCGGCCTGCGCCCCGAGGACAGCGGCGGAATGATCACCTTCATCGGCAGCGACCCGATCGTCCCGAGCGTCATGCGTCTGGGCGCGGTCCCCGCGCTCGGCCTGACCGCCAAGTCCGTCGCCCTGGCCGCACTCTGGCAACACCGCGGCGGTGAAGGCCAGGACATCACGATGGACCTGCGCAAGGCCCCGCACCGGCTGTGCCCCTTCTACGACAAGAAGTGGGAACTGCTCAACGGCTACCCGGGCGGCAACCCCTCGGATCCGGCCAGCCCCCTGGGCTTCGGCTTCTACCAGACGCGCGACGGCCGCTGGGTCATGCCGCTCAACCCCTACCCGAAGATCAAGAACGCCGTCTACAAGCTGTTGCGCACCTGGCCCGAGAAGCAAGCCGTCGCGGACGCCATCGCTCAATGGGACGCCGCCGATCTGGAGCAGGCAGGCGACGAGGTCGGCATAGTCATGCCGATGTTGCGCACCACCGAGGAGTTCCTCCGGCACCCGGCGTACGACTACATCGCCCGGGAACCGCTCATCAAGATCGAGAAGATCGGCGACAGCGAACCCGAGCCCCTGCCCTCCGCCGTCGACCAGCCCCTCTCGGGCGTACGCGCCCTCGGCATGGGCCACGTCATCGCCGGCGCCGGCGTCGGCCGGGACCTGGCCCAGCACGGCGCTGACGTTCTGAACATCTGGCGGCCCGACGAACTGGAGCACGACTCCCTCTACAACACCGCCAACGTCGGCGTCCGCTCCACGACCATCGACCCGTACAGCCCCGAGGGACGCGCGAAGATCCACGATCTCCTGCGCGACGCCGATCTCTTCTACGCCAATCGCCGCCCCGGCTACCTCGAGTCGATCGGCCTGAGCGCCCATGATGCCGCGGCGATCCGCCCCGGCCTCATCCACATCAGCATCTCCCTCGCGGGCGAGACCGGCCCATGGGCCCACCGGGTGGGCTTCGACCAGACCGCCGGAGCGCTCACTGGCATCATGCTCATGGAAGGCCAGGACGGCATCAACGCCCGGCCGACCAGTACACCGGCCTTGCCGTACATCAACGTCGTCAACGACTACGTCCTCTCCTGGCTGGCCACCACGGGAGCGCTCGCGGCCCTGATGCGCCGTGCCACCGAGGGCGGCAGCTACCGCATCACCCTCAACCTCACCCGCATCGCCACCTGGATCCTCAGCCTCGGCGTCTTCGACCACACCTACGCACACGAGGCCGCCCTCGACGCCGACCCCCGCTCCCCGCACGCGTATCTCGACCCGGACACCTTCACCGCCGACACGCCCTGCGGCCACTACCAAGGCGTCACCGACCAGGTGCTCCTGTCCAAGACCCCCGGCCGCTTCCGTGACATCCTGCTCCCCCGCGGCAGCAGCGCCCCCCTCTGGCTCCCCCGACACAGCTGACCGGCTCTCCGCACGGGCCGGAGCGTGCACCTTTGAGGGCGCTGCTTACGCGCCCACTGCGTCGAGCGACAGGGCCCAAAGGCGCTCGGCGACGTCGGGGCCGAGCGCATAGGGGGCTACGCCGCCCGAGGAGGTTCCCACAGCTTCGGGCGTCAGTATCTCCGCCTCGTTGCAGTCCTCGAAGTAACGACCACCGATGCCCTCCAGTTCGGGGGAGGTCGCGACCAGCACGCTCGTCGCGGCGCCCTGGGCGGTCGTCTTGAACCGGAACGGTGCGTCGAGGATCGACCCGGCCTCCCCGGCCGCCGCAGCGGCGCGCAGCTGCGCGGCCTGCTCCGGGTCCATATGGCGAGAAAGGTTCGTGTCCATGATCACGCCGGGGTGGACGGCGTTGGCGGTGATCCCGTCGGTGGCCCAGTGACTGGTCGCCCCGACCGCGAAGAGCACGTTGGCCGTCTTCGACTGTCCGTAGGCGAGCCACGGATCATAGGCACGGGAGCTGAAGTTGATGTCGTCGAACTCGACCGGCGAGGCATGGTGGCCGCGGGAGCTCAGCGACACGATGCGCGCGTTGCCGGCTGCCGCGAGCGCGTCGTGGAGGCCGAGCGCGAGCGCGAAGTGACCGAGATGGTTGGACGCGAACTGGAGCTCCCAGCCGTCCGGTATGCGATCGAGCGTGGGCAGCGCCATCACTCCGGCGTTGTTGACGAGGATATGCAGTGGCCCGGCCCAGGCGCTCGTGAAGGCGGCGATCGACTCCTGATCGACGAGGTCGAGTCGCCTGACATGGACGGCGTCATTGCCCGTCGCCTTACGGATGTCGGTCGCGGTGCGCTCGCCGGCGTCCGAGTTGCGGACCGCGAGCGTGACCGAGGCGCCGGCACTCGCGAGGGCGCGGGCGGTCTCGGCGCCAAGCCCCGACGAGGCGCCGGTGACGACTGCGTGCTTACCGGAAAGGTCGACGCCTTCGACTACCTCGGCGGCCGTCGACTCTTCTCCGAACGGGGTGTGAATGCGCTGGGTGGATGTCATGACCTCACGTCTTGATCTCTGGTTGGCTGCCTGTCCCTCACCTGAACATGTGAGGGGGCTCGACGCGGCGGGCCGATCCAGGATCGTGCTGTCCGCGCCCTCAGGCAGGGGTTTGTTCCCGTCAAGCGGTATCTGGTTCACATCCAGCATTGCGTTCTTCACACGTGTGCGAACCCTGCATGTGCGCCTTGCTGAACCTAGGTCTGGCTGGACCACCCTCGACTGCGTTCCGCGCTGGAGTCAGCCCGCGCGGCCGTCGCCGAAGGCGATCCCGCCACCGCACGCGCCTTGGTGGCGGACATGTACGACGATGCCCGCGAAGCCGGCCTCCCCTGGGCACCCTCGCCGCCCCGTCCCTGCGAGGCGGACCGGCAGGTGCGCGACTACGCCAAAGACGTGCTGCCGCAGGTTCTCCCCCTGCGCCTACGGGACCGTCTCAACCGCGTCGTAGTCTCCCTGAGTGTCACGAGCCGGCGCCTCCAGTCCGCCCGCGGCCTCGACGCGGCCACCCTTCATGACGTCCTCTACATCACCGCACGCGCTTGGATGGCCCTCGACCTTGCCCAGCCGACTGCGGCGCGACGCGAACTGGAACGCCTCGTAGCGATCGCGCGACGCTGCAGCGTGGAGCTCTGAGGGCCGAGTCCGTTGTGGCCCAGTGTCCGGTGAGCAGCCATGGTGGCCGAGAGAGCAGCCACGACGCCGGGCGTCAGCCGACGCATTCAGGCCTCCCGCGGGATCAGGAACCGGCCGGAGGCGGCCGAACCGACCGCCAGCAGCGCCGCAGTGGCAAGCGCCACGGTCGCCGAGTGGGTGGCCAGCGCGCCGCCCAGCGCGGTCCCGATCGGGAAGCCGATCAGGTTGACGCTGATCGAGACGGTCATGATGCGCCTGAGCCAGTCCGATTCAGTCCGGCGCTGTCGGAGCGACAGCAGGCTGACGTTCACCGCGCCCTCGGCCAGGCCCACCAACATGAGACCGATGCCCAGCGTCACCAGCGAGCCGAGCGCGCTCACCGGGAAGATCGCCACAGCGCACACCAGTGTCGCAGCGACCATGTAGCGGCGTTCTCCGCCCGCCCGCAGCACTTTGCCCGCGATCAGCCCCCCGACCGCGCCGGCCAGACCGGTGATCGCCCACATCAGACCGACATAGCGGTCGACCGACGTGCCCCCGTCGAGCCAGTCGGCCACGGCGACGGGCACGATCACGATCAGCATGCCGGCGGCGGCCTGGTACAGCGCGTACGACACCGCGAGCCCGCGCAGGGTGGAGTTGCGGAAAAGGTAGGTGATGCCTTCCCAGGCCGAGCGCAGCAGGTGTCGGCGGGGAGCGGACGGGGCCCCGGCGCGGCCCCCGCGCAGGAGGGTCAGGCTGAGCCCGGCCAGAACGTACATGCCCGCGGTGGTGAGCAGTGCGGGATTCGGACCGATCGCTGCGAACATCGCACCCGCCAGCAGCGGACCGACCACGTCGATCACGGAGAAGGTGCTCAGATCCAGGGCGTTGGCCTTGTCGTAGGCGGCCTCCGGCACGAATCCCGGAAAGAGGGTCCGGATCCCGCCCGCGGTCAGCGGGCTGGTCAGGGAGTACAGGGCGAGCAGAACGAAGAGCACGGGCTCGGTCAACGTCCCGCCCAGCGAGAGCAGTGCGATGCCACTGATGAAGACGGCGCTGGACAGGGTGTCCAGCGCCACGGCCCGAACCGCGCCGAGCCGGTCCAGGACGGCACCCGCGATCGGGCTCACCAGGAAGCCCGGCAGTGTCAGAAAGAATCCGCTGAGGCCTGCCATCGATACGGAGTGGAACTCCGCGATGACGTAGAGAACGATGACGAAAAGCAAGATGCTGCCGGCGAGTCGCGATAAGGAGGCGGCCAGCAGGAGTGGGGGGACGTTACGACTGCCGAGAACCTGTCGGTAGGTCAGCGGAGCAGTCTCGGTGGAATCCTCAAGAGACTCGGGTGTCTTCATACTGGAATTACACCCGGCCCGACCATTGGCCTCACACTGATCCAGCTCTTGTTGGTCATGAGGACTCCACTGTCGGTGCGATGCCGATGCTGCCATACGCCAACGATCTATTGAGGGTCCTCTGTCGGGTCTGCGGCGATGGTGTTCACGTCCCGACCGGCCGCACGCGACTTCGCCATGAGCATGCGGCTGCACGGCCAGGGCCGGTGCGTGGACCTTGCCCGGGGCCTACGTAGCAGGGAACACCTGCGTCCGACCACGCAGTAGACATTGTCTACGAAGACCGGTAGACAATGTCTATGGATAGCGAGAGCTCCCTTCGGGAGCGGTTGATCGATGTCGGAGTGGATCTCGTGACGAGCGAGGGCTCCACGTCGCTGGGGCTACGCGAGATCGCCCGCCGCGCGGGGGTGTCGCACGGGGCACCCCGTCGATACTTCCCCACGCATCACGCCCTGCTCTCCGCGATCGCCCGGCGCGGCTTCGAAGACCTCGGGTCCCGCTTCACGGCCGCGGTCACCGACATGGCATCGCCGCGGGCTCAACTGCAGGCAGCCGCGCGGGCGTACGTCGGGTACGCGCTGGAGTGCCGCGGAATGTTCGAGCTGATGTTCCGTCACGACCTGCTCGACAGCGAGAAGCACGCGTCGGACGGTGCACGGCTGCGGGAATCGACTCGCCCCCTGTTCGACCATTTCGTCGCCCTCGTCGCCCGTTGCCGGGCAGAGCGGGACTCCGCGTACCCCGGCGGGCCGGGCGTGCCTGCACCACCGCCGCCTGTGACGGCTGCCGCCTTGTGGTCGAACCTGCACGGCATCGCGCAACTGTGGACGTGGGGCAGTCTGCAGCTCGCCCTCGACGCCGAACCGCCCGGCGGCGCACCCCATGGCGACCAGCTCGATCGCCTCGTCGCGGCGGTGCTGGACGCTCATCTGGGCCCGGTGAGCGCGTGACCGCGCCCGTGCGGCGGCGTGCCGCCCTCCTGGCCAGCGTGGCCGGCGCAATGCTTGTTGCGCTGGACGGCACCGTTCTGCTGGTGGCGCAGCCCAGCCTCCAGCGCGATCTCGGCGCGAGCATGACGCAGGTCCAGTGGACGAGCACCGGCTATCTGCTCGCGGTGGCGTCGCTTCTCGTCATCGCCGGGCGTCTCGGGGACCGGTACGGACACCCTCGGCTGCTGCTCATCGGCGTACTCGGCTTCGGGGCCGCCTCGGGCGGCATCGCGCTGGCGTCCGGGGTCGGCTGGGTGATCGGCCTGCGTGTCGCACAAGGGGTGTTCGGCGCGCTGCTTCAGCCGGCGACCCTCGCGTTGCTGCGGCTGACGTATCCTGCGGACCGGCTCGGGGTGCCGGTCGCCCTTCGCACCAGCGCGATCGGGGTGGCCGCGGGGGCCGGTCCGATCCTCGGCGGTGTCCTCGTCTCCTCTCTGGGCTGGCGTGCCGTGTTCTGGCTCAACGCCCCCATCGCCCTTGCGATCGCCGCGCTCACCCTCGCGGTCCGGGCGCCGGCGCCCGAACACACCAGCCCCCGGCGGCTCGACCTCACCGGCGCAGCCCTGCTCGCGACCACCCTCGCGGTCATGGTCCACACCCTGACCGGCGTGACGGCCGACGGATGGACCACCGTGCCGACGCTGCTCGGACTCGCTGCCGTCGTGGCCCTCGCAGCCGTGTTGGCCTCGCACGAACGCCGCACCGCGCACCCGATCGTGCCGCACGCGGTGGCGCGGTCCACACCGGTGATCGCGTCCATGGCGATGCTGCTGGTCACCTCCGCCGGCCTGTTCGGGGCACTGTTCACGGCCACGTTCTACCTCCAAGACGTCCTCCGACTCGGTCCCTTCGACAGCGGGCTGCGCGTCCTTCCACTGACCGCTCTCATGGTCCTCGGCGCGCCCTTCGCCGGCACCGCACTGCGCCGGTACGGCCCGCGGCGCAGCGCGATCACCGGCACTGCCCTTGTCGTCGCCGGTATTGCGGGGCTGTCCCGGCTCGGTCCGGGCAGCACGTCGATGGCCATGGGTGCGGTGTTCGCTGTGCTCGGCGCGGGGTTCGCCACCGTGATGGTCACCGCTACCGGCACCGTCGTCGGGGACGCGCCGCCCGGGTACGCCGGGGTGGTCGGCGGCCTCAAGCAGACCGCGATGAACATCGGTCCGACCCTGGGCATCGCCATCGCCGCGAGCGCGACCAGGACACCCGCCGCGGCACATCCAGCGATCGGCCCCGTCTTGCCGGCCCTGGCCGCGTTCACGGCCCTCGGCTTCCTTCCGGCGGCCCTGCTACCCCCCATGCCCGGTCCGCCGAGCAAGACCGCAGAGACACGACCACTCGAGAACGACCAATCCGCCGCACCTCACAGGACACGTTCCACGAACGGTGTCGCCAGCCGCAAAGCCGCGGACAAGGCGTCGTGACCGCGGTCTTCCCTGGCCGACCGAGAACGGTCTTCCGCCCTTCAGGGCTGCCGCTCCAGCGCCCCCAGCAGAACACCGGCCCGTACGGCGAAGTCCTCGCCGCCGGCGTCTCGGCGGCCCTGCAACAGCTCAGCTATTGACGCAACGACTGCGATCGAATCATTGCAATGGATGGGAAGTGAACGCTACAGCGTGAGGGACGCGGGCAGCCTCACCGCGTCCCACCTCCCGCTGCTCACGGCGTACGCCGACGAGTAGCCGATTCCACCGCCTAGCGGACCGGGCGGTTGAGGCGCCAGAGCACCTCGATGCCGCTGCCTGAGGGGGCTTCGGATGGTGTTGCCTGCTCACGCCGGACTTCGGTGAACCCCAGTCGGCGAGGAACGGCGCCACTGGACGTGTTGGCCAGGTCGTGCGTGATTTCCACGTACTCCACGCCCGGCAGGGCGAACATCTCGGTGACCATGGCTGCGGTCGCTCTCGTGGCGATGCCCTGGCCTGTGGCGGCAGGATGCAGCCAATACCCCATCCTCCATCCCTGTGGTTCGGCCCCGCGGCAGATCTGGCACATGCCGATGACTGTGCCGTCCTTGGTGATGGCATAGTTGTAGGCCTCGCCGCTTGCCCACTTCGACTCGGACTTCGCGAGAAAGTCTCGGGTGCTCTTCTCGCTGTGGCAGGCGACCCACGGCATCCACGGGCGCAGATGGTCCAGGGACTCCTCGATCAACTTGAACGCCGGAGCGAAATCGCTCTGTCCCCGCCAGCGTCGCAGGACGAAGTCTCCGCACTCGATGGTCTGACTCGGTCGCTCCATGACAGCCATGATTGTTTCGCAGTACGGGTCACTGCAACGGGATACGTGCAATTGACGGGCCATCAATAAGGGCCATGAGCGTCGAGTTGACGGACAGCGCCGCACCGCCCCGCCGGACAGGCCGCGCTCCCGACCCGGGCCCAGTACCTGTGACGGACTGGGCCCGTGATCGAGCTCTCTGCTCCTCGTCCTCGCCGCCCTCGGCCTGCTCGGCCCGATCGCCGCGGCCACCCCCTGTCCCGCCGCCGCCCGGCTCAACCGCCGTTGACCGGCCCCAGGCTGAACGTCGACAGCCGCAGCCCCTTGCTCAACACCAGATACACGTTCCGCGCCCCCTTCGCCGCCTCCGGCAGCGGAGCCGTGACCGTGCCGTACGTGTACGGCGACGACGTCCCGTCGAAGTGTGCCGTGCCCAGCAGCCTGCCCGTGGGTGAGCCCAGCCGTACCTGCAGCGTTCCGGCGGCGCCCGCCAGCCGGGCCGTCACCGTCGACGCGCCCGCGCCCAGCTGCGCGTCCGTGAACTTCAGCCACGCCCCGTCCACCGTGGCCGACACCGCCGTCCCACTCGCCTTCGACTCGTCCACCAGGCTGATCGCGCTGTAGTCGTCGAAGTTCTCCGCACGGGTCACGGCAGACAGGTCGCGAGGCGGGATCGTCTCGCTCCGTACCCTCAGTGACGTCCGCGCCCGGATGTCCGACGACGACGCGCCCACCATCACGTCGTACGTCCCCGTCTCCACCACCCACTTCGAGCGCGTGACGTCCCAGTGCGCCAGGTCCGCGTCCCGCAGACGAAGCCTCACCGTCCTCGTCTCGCCCGGCTTCAACGACACCCGCTCGTACGCCTTCAGCTGCTTGAGTGGCTGCTTGTCACGGGATGCCCGCTGGTGGGCGTACAACTGGACCACCTCGTCACCGGTCCGTCTGCCCGTGTTGGTCACCGCCACCTGGTAGCCGTCGGCCGTCCGCCTCAGGTCGCCGTAGCGGAACGTCGTGTACGACAGGCCATAGCCGAAGGGGTACAGCGGCCGGCCCTTGTAGTACAGGTACGTCCGGTCCGACTTGATGATGTCGTAGTCCAGGATCGACGGCAGGTCCGACTCCGTGCGGTACCACGTCTGCGTCAGCCGGCCCGCCGGATTCGCGTCGCCGTACAGCAGATCCGCGAGCGCGTTGCCCGTCTCCTGGCCCGCGTGTGTCGTCCACAGCAGGGCCGGGACCTCCTTCTGCAGGGCGCCCAGCGTGGTGGGGTAGCTGTTCTCGACCACGACCACCGTCTTCGGGTTGGCCTTGTGTACCGCCCTGACCAGCGCCTCCTGCGACGGGGCCAGGCCCATGTCCGTACGGTCATGGGCCTCCCGCCCGTTGATCGCGGGCATCGAACCGACCACCACCACAGCCGAGTCCTTGCCCCTCACCGCCGCCACCGCGTCGTCGACTCCGCTGCGGACCACGTCCTTTGTGTAGTGCGCGGCCTTGCCCTCGGTCACCAGGCCGAGTGTGCCGTCGGCGTCGACCGGGCCCAGGTACACCGGGTTCGACCACCAGGACTCACCGGTCTCGTAGCCCGCGTAGCGCAGCAGATACGTCCCGTCGTCCTGACGCTCCAGCTTGAACTGCTGCTGCACGTACCAGCCGCCCGGCTGCGTCTGGTCGTTGACGAAGTCCGACCAGTTGTAGCCGACGTATTTGCGGTTCGCGGCCGAGCGCAGGGTCACGATGCCCGAACCCCAGTCGAACACGTCGAACTGCGAGCCGGCACCGTTCTCCGTCGTCTCCTTCAGCGGCGCGCCCGTTTCCCCCTCTCCCGCTGTCACGTACTTCCCGGTCGCCGTGTCCTTCAGGGCGATCCGGTCCACGCCCTCGCTGCTCGCCACCGATGTGCCGAGTTTCGCCTCGATGCCGTCCTTCGCCGTCACCGCGTACGGCAGACTTCCCGAGTACCAGTCCGTGTAGAGGGTGTCCGCGAGCGGGCCGACCACTGCAGCGTTCCCGGACTTCCTCAGCGGCAGCGCGCCGTCGTTCTTCAGCAGCACCGCCGCCTCGGTGGCCGCCTGCCGCGCCAGCTTCCGGTGCGCGGGGCTGTCGATCACGGACGCGTCGATCGAGCCGTACTTCCCGCCGCCTGGGTCGAACTCGCCGAGCCGGACCCGGACACTCAGTATGTTCCTTGCCGCCGCGTCGATGTCCGACTCCTTCAACAGGCCGGTTGACAAGGCCGACTTGACGGCACCGGTCGTCGGCCCGGAGTCCGTGTCGTTGTCGGTGAAGCTGTCGATGCCCGCCTTGAGCGCCGCCGCGTCCGCCTCGGCCTGGCTGCCGTAGTACTGCTGGCTGCCGACCAGGTTGCCGGGAGCGAAGGCGTCCGTGACGTTCAGCAGGTTCTGCGAGGTCCAGGTGCGCACGGTGTCGTTCAGAGCAGGGTTCACCGTGTTGGGGCGGCCGTTGACGAGGTTGTACGACGACATCACACCCGTTGCCGCGTCCGCCTCGATCGCGGGCTTGAATGCCTGCTCGTCGTACTCCTTCAACACGCGCGGGCGCAGTTCGGAGGATGTGGTGTCGCGGTGGACCTCGTTGTTGTCGGCGAGGAAGTGCTTGATCGTGGGCGCCGTCTTCAGGTGGTTCGGGTCGCTGCCGGTCAGGCCGGTGCCGTAGGCGGTGGAGATCGATCCGGTGAGGTACGGGTCCTCGGAGTAGCCCTCCTCGTTGCGGCCCCAGCGCGGGTCGCGCAGCAGGTTGGCCACGGGCGCCCAGAGGTTGAGGCCCCAGCCGGCCGGACGTTGCTGTTGGAAGCCGCGTGCCTCGTCGCCGACCGCCGAGCCGACCTGCCGGATCAGCGCCGGGTCCCAGGTGGACGCGAGCCCGATCGCCTGGGGGAACACGGTCGCCTTGCCGAGCCAGGCCACGCCGTGCAGGGCCTCGGTGCCGGTGCGGAAGGACTGGATGCCGAGGCGGGGGACGGCGGGCTCGTACTGGTGGAGGAGCGAGATCTTCTCGTCCAGGGTCAGCCGGGAGAGGAGGTCGTCGACACGTCTCTCGACGGAGAGGTTCGGGTTGCGGAAGGGGTAGGCGGGGTCGTCGGCGTGGGCGGGGACAGTGGCGCCGAAACTCGCGATCAGGGCGAGCGCCACGGCCAGGGTGGTTCTGCGTCTTCCTTGCGTGCCTTTCATGCCAGGGCTCCTTCGGTCAGGACCTTGCAGGAGGACGGACGGTTGTCAGGACTACGGAACTTCCAGGCCTCGGGGCTACGGGACTTCCAGGACTCGGGACTACGGAACTTCGGGCTTCAAGACGCGGTGCGCGGTGCGGTGCTCGCGCGGGGTGTGAGGTGCGGGACGAGCAGGGAGGCTTCCGGAACCGCCGCACCGCCCAGCTTCTTCATCAGCAGCTCCACCGCCCGCTCGCCCACCTCGGCGGACGGGATGGCGACGGAGGTGACCGGGACCCGGGCGCCCGCGGCCTGCTCGTCCGGGCAGATCGCGGTGACGGACAGATCACCGGGTACGTTCAGGCCGAGCGACTCGAAGGCGTCGATCAGCGGTTCGAGGACCGCCTCGTTGTGCACGACCACCCCGGTCAGCGCGGGCTGCTCCCGCAGCAGCCGCTCGGCGACCCCGCGGGCGGCGGCCGGTGCGGCCTCGCAGGGGTGCACCGACGACACGAGCCGGTGCCGGTCGGCTGCCGTCGTGAACCCCTGCGCCACCCGCTGCGCGAACCCGGTGCCCCGCACATACACCTCCGGCGGCGACCCGACCAGGGCCACCACCCGGTGCCCGAGCCCCGCCAGATGCTCCACGCACAGCTCCCCCGCCGCCTTGAAGTCGAGATCGATGCAGGTCAGGCCCTGCGCGGAGGCCGGGAATCCGATCAGCACGGAGGGCCGGTCCAGGATCCGCAGCAGCGGCAGCCGCGCATCGTGCATCTGGACGTCCATCACGATCAACGCGTCCACCAGCGCCGTGTCCGCCACGCGCCGCAGCCCCTCCTCGCCCTCCTCCTGGGTGAGCAGCAGCACGTCGTGGTCGTGCCGGCGCGCGGCCGTCACCACCGACACCGCGAACTGCATCACCACGGGGACATTGATCCCGGAACGCAGCGGCATCACCAGCGCCAGCACATTGGACCGGCTGCTGGCCAGGGCGCGGGCGCCGGCGTGCGGGCGGTAGCCCAGCTCGCGGATGGCCGCCTCGATACGCTGTCGGGTCTCCTCGGAGATGGAGCGCTTGCCACTGAGGGCGTACGAGACGGTGCTCGGCGAGACACCCGCGTGCCGGGCCACGTCCGTGATCTTCACCATGTCAGTCCAGCTCCTGTCAGGGGTGGCACCCTCACTCCGACTCCAGCTCCAACGAGAGAAATCCGGTGCCCGCCGCCGCACGGGCGGTCCGCTCCCCGCTCGCCAGCGCCCAGGACGCCCGAGGATCACTGCACGAGGCCCGCAGCGTCTTCCCCTCCTGTACGACGGTGAACGTCACGTCCCCGACGGGCACCGTCACCTGAGCGCCCTGCTCCAGCCCGAACGCGCGCAGGGTGACCCCGTCGGCGTACGGATAGTCGGGACGGTCGTCCACCGCGCCGACCGCGATCACCGCACCGGGCCGGACCAGCAGCGGAACGCTGGAGAATCCGTGCCGCTCACGCACCCAGCGCGGCCCGGTCACCGTGCGCCCGGTCACGAAGTGGGTCCACTCGCCCTCGGGCACGTAGTAGGACACGTCGCCCTCGTCGCTGAACACCGGTGCGACCAGCAGGTCCGGGCCGAGCATGTACTGCCGTTCCAGATGCGCGCACGCTGGGTCGTCCGGGAACTCCAGCACCATCGCCCGCATGATCGGCACGCCCTCGGCGTGGGCGGTGCGCGCGGTCTCGTACAGATACGGCATCAGGCGCAGCTTCAGCCGGGTGAAGTGCCGCAGCACGTCCACGGACTCCTCGTCGAACAGCCAGGGCACCCGGTAGGAGGAGCTGCCGTGCAGCCGGCTGTGCGAGGACAGCAGCCCGAAGGCGAGCCACCTCTTGAACAGCGCCGGGGTGGGGGTTCCTTCGAAGCCGCCGATGTCATGGCTCCAGTACCCGAAACCCGACAGACCGAGGCTGAGCCCGCCGCGCAGCGACTCGGCCATCGACGCGTAGGTGGCCTCGCAGTCGCCGCCCCAGTGCACCGGGAACTTCTGACTGCCCACGGTCGCCGAGCGGGCGAAGACGACGGCCTCCTGCTCGCCGCGGTGTTCGCGGAGCACGTCGAAGACGGTGCGGTTGTAGAGGTACGTGTAGTGGTTGTGCATCCGCTCCGGGTCCGAGCCGTCCGCGTAGGCCACGTCGAGCGGGATGCGCTCCCCGAAGTCGGTCTTGAAGCAGTCGACGCCCTGCGCGAGCAGCGCCTCCAGCTTGGAGGCGTACCAGTCGCGGGCCTCTGGGCTGGTGAAGTCGACGAGCGCCATGCCCGGCTGCCACAGGTCCCACTGCCAGACGCTGCCGTCCGGCCTCTTCAGCAGATGGCCCAGCGCCTTGCCCTCGGCGAACAGCGACGAGCGCTGCGCGATGTAGGGGTTGATCCAGACGCAGATGTGCAGGCCCTTGTCCTTCAGCCGGGCCAGCATCCCCTCCGGGTCGGGGAAGACCCGCGGGTCCCACTGGAAGTCGCACCAGTTGAACTCGCGCATCCAGAAGCAGTCGAAGTGGAAGACGGAGAGGGGCAGTTCGCGTTCCTTCATGCCGTCGATGAAGGAGGTGACGGTCGCCTCGTCGTAGGAGGTGGTGAAGGAGGTCGAGAGCCACAGTCCGAACGACCAGGCGGGCGGCAGGGCCGGGCGGCCAGTGAGGGCGGTGTACCGGCGCAGGATGTCCTTGGAGGTGGGGCCGTAGATGACGTAGTACGTCAACTGCTGGCTCTCCACACTGAACTGGACCCGCGACACGGCCTCCGAGCCGACCTCGAAGGACACCTTGCCCGGGTGGTCGACGAAGACGCCGTAGCCCGCGTCCGTCAGATAGAACGGGACGTTCTTGTACGCCTGTTCGCTGGCGGTGCCGCCGTCGGCATTCCAGATGTCGACGACCTGGCCGTTCTTCACCAGCGGCCCGAAGCGTTCGCCGAGGCCGTAGACCGAGGTGCCGACCCCGAGGCCCAGCTGTTCGCGCAGGTAGTGGGCGCCGGTGGCGTCGCGCATGATGCCCATGCTCTTGGGGGCGCTGGTGGTCAGGGTGCGGCCGTGGGCGAGGAAGTCGACGTGCCAGGGGCCGGTACGGGCGACGCGTACGGACAGGGCGCCCGAGGTGAGGGTGGCGTGCTCCTCGTCGTACTCCACGTGAGGTGAGAAGTCGTCGTCCCGTTGGATCTCGAAAAGGGGGCCCCGGGGCTGCTCGCCCTCGAAGTGCGTGAAGGTGAGGCCGATGACGTCCGGCATCGGGGCGTGCGCGCTGATCGTCACGACCGGTCCCTTCAGCAGGTCGCCGCGGTGGCGGATGGGCTGGGTCGGCGCATGGATCTCCAGGGCTCCGGGGGGTGTGGTCACGTCCAGGACCTGCACCGGGTGGGCCGCGGTGACGCCTTCGCGCAGCAACCAGTAGCCGTCGGTGAACTTCAAGCCGTACCCCCTACTTGACGGCACCCACGGCGATGCCGCGGGTAAGAGTCCGCTGGAAGACGAGGAAGAAGACGAGGGCGGGCAGGACGCCCAGCAGGGCCGCCGCGTTGGTCATCGTGGCGTCCATCAGACGCTGGCCCTGCAGGACACCGAGCGCCACGGACACCGTCTGGTTGTCGTTGGAGATCAGCATGACCAGCGGGAGCAGGAACTCGTTCCACGTCCAGATGAAGAAGAAGACGAGCAGCACCCCGATGGTGGGGCGGCTGACCGGCACCACGATCCGCCACAGCACCTGCCATGCGTTCGCCCCGTCGATCCGGGCGGCCTCGATGACCTCGCGCGGGAACTGCCCGAGGACCGAGGCGAGCAGATACGTGCCGAAGGCGGCCTGGATCACCGTGAAGACGATGATCACGCTCAACCGGGTGTCATAGAGGCCGGCCTGCTTGCTCAGGTAGTACAGCGGGTAGACCAGCGCCTCCTGCGGCAGCACGTTGGCGAGCACGAAGAAGGCGAGGACCCAGGTGCGTCCCCTGATGCGGCCGATGCCGATCGCGTAGGCGTTCAGCACGGACAGCACAGCCGCCAGGACGGCCACCGAGCCGCTGATGAGCACGGAGTTGAGGAGCTTCTGACCGAAGTCGACACGCTGCCAGAAGTCCTTCAGACCGTCCGTATACAGGCCCTTGGGGAGGCTGAGCGGTCCGTGCTGGGAATACTCGGCAGGGGACTTCACGGCGTTGACGGCGACGATCAGGAACGGCAGCACCATGAACAGGGCCGCGATGCACAGCGCGACGAGAACGGGACGACGGCCGACCGCCGTACGGGGCCGGGTGCGGAGCTCGGTGCGTAGGGTGGTCATGCGCGGGCCCCTTCCTCGGCGTCCTCGGCGCGGGTCTGGAGCTTCAGGCCCACCATCGCCAGGACGAGGATGATCACGGTGAGGACGGTGGAGATCGCGGCGCCGTACCCGACCTGGGTCTTCTCGAAGAAGGTGGTGAAGGAGAAGTAGGAGGGGACGTCGGTGGCGCCGCCCGGGCCGCCCTTCGTGAGCACGTAGACCGCCCCGAACACCTTCAGCGCCGCGACCGTGCACCAGGTCAGCACCACATAGATCTCCGGCCTGATCTGCGGCAGGGTGATGTGCCAGAAGCGGCGCCACCAGCCGGCGCCGTCCAGTTCGGCCGCCTCGTACAGCTGGGGGTCGACGCGCTGGAGCCCGGCCATGAAGACGACGAGCGGGAAGCCGAGCTGCACCCACACCATCACCCCCATGACGCTGTAGAGGGCGATGTCCGGGTCGCCGAGCCAGTCCTGCTGCCAGGAGCCCAGACCGACCGCCTTGAGCAGCGCGTTGAGGGCGCCGTTGTCGGGGGCGAGGATCCAGCTCCAGACGATGCCGGCGACCGCGATCGGCAGTACCTGCGGCACGTAGAAACAGGCACGCAGCACGGCGGCCACCTTGCTGCCGAAGTGCTTGCCGATATAGTCGAACAGCGCGGCGGCAAGGACGAGTCCGATCGCCGTCGGTACGACCGCCATGGCGACGACCATGAACAGGCTGTGCCGGAACGACGTCCAGAACTCGCTGTCGTCCAGCAATTGGCGGTAGTTGGCGAGCCCGGTCCACTTCGGCGAGCCGATACCGCTCCACTCCGTGAAGCTGACCCCTGTGTTCATCAGGAACGGGACGATGATCACGACGAGGAACGCGAGCACGCCGGGGAGCAGGAAGAGCGCGTACGACGTCTGGGCGCGGGCGCGGCGCGGGCCGGTGTGCGGGCGCTTGCCGACGGTCCGCACATCCCGTTCGACGGTGATCGTCATTGCTTCGGCGCACCCTGGTCGTATGCCTTCTGCAGCGCGCTGAGGTACGCGTCCGGCTTCTCACTGCCCGTGATCAGCTTCTGTGTCTCGGAGACGAGGGTGTCGTAGAAGCCGGGGACGGGCCAGTCGGGGTAGAAGGCCAGGCCGTCGCGTTGGGAGAGCGTGTTGAAGTCGGCGATCAGGGTCTTGGCCTGCGGGTCGGTGGTGGCGTTCGGGTCGGCCGCGACCGGGACGCCGCCCCTGTTGCCCAGCAGGTTCTGGATCTTCGGCGACATGGTGATGTCGATGAAGTCGTAGGCGAGGTCCTTGTTCTTGGCGCCCTTCGGGACGACCCAGAGGTTGCCGCCGGACCCGAGGGTGAGGTGGGAGCCGGGCCACAGCATGGTGCCCCAGTCGAACTTGTTCTCCGCCTTGAAGCGGCCGTACCACCAGCTTCCGCTGAACAGGATCGGGTTCTTGCCCTGAATGAAGGCGACACCCGCGTCCTCGGCCTTGGTGCCGCTGGACGTCTTGCTGATGTAGCCCTTCTTGACCCAGTCGGCGAAGGTGGTCGCGCCGTAGGTCCAGGCCGCGTCGTGGAAGTCGGTCTTGCCCTTGTACAGCTCGTACTTGTCGACCCAGGAGCGGTCGGCCTTCGACAGCGCGAGCTGGTACAGGTACTGCTGGGCCGGATACTCGGCGCCGGCGTCGGCGAGCGGGGTGACGCCCTTCGCGACGAACTTGTCCATCGCGGCGGTGAGGTCGTCGAAGGTCTGTGGTTGGGCGATCCCGTACTTCTTGAAGAGGTCCTTGTTGTAGAACACCATGGTGTATTCGGCGTAGTTGGGTATTCCGTACCACTTGCCGGATCCCATGACGCCGTTGGCGTCGTACTGACTCGTGGTCTTCACGCCCGCGCTGAGCTTCTTGTCCCAGCCGCGCTGGGTGACCTCGGGAGTCAGGTCGGTGAGAAGTCCCTGCTTGGACAGCAGGCCCGCCGTCGCGTTGCCCTTGTTGTACTCCATGATGTCGGGCGCGTCGGAGGAGTTGAGCACCATGGGCGCGGTTTTCTGGATCTGTTCGAAGCCCTTCTCCTCGAACTTCACCTTCACGCCGGGGTGCTTGGCCTCGAACTCCTTGATGGCCTCGTTCCAGGCGGCGCCCATCGCGCTGTCCGGGCTCTCGTAGTGCCACAGTTTGAGCGTCTTGCCGTCAGAAGAACCACTGTCCGAGCTGCCGCAGGAGGCCAGGAGCAGCGATCCGGACAGGATCACCGCAGCCGTCGCCGCCACACGCCGTCGTGCCGTCAACATCCAGTGCCTCCAGGGGAGTCGGATGGGTATCGGAGCGATCACGTAGCGTTTGTCGAATCGTTTCGATACGTGATGTCGAAGCGCTTCGACGGAGGAAGGTAGGTGGGGGCTCTGATCGCGTCAATGGGTGTGCCCGAATCGAAGCGGATCCCTTCGATCGACGGCATGGGACGGCGACCGCCGTGCCGGGTCAGGTCCGGGTGTCACTCATGTCGTTGGGCGGCGTTGCTTTGGTCGGGTGCTACGGAAAGGGAGCGTGCGGCGGCACCGGAAGCCTTACCGTCGACGCGCGTGCGGAGCCGTAGCCGCCGTACGCCGTCGAGCTCGCCCGGGTCCACGGCGAACCGGAATCGGAAGGTGCGGCTGGAGCCTGCGGAGAGCGAGCCGAACGGCATGGTCAGGGTCTTGAAGAGGGGAAGCACAGCCGGAACGGGGCTGCCTCTCGACAGAGCGGCAGCAGCCGTACCTCACTCAGCCCAGGGTGTGAAGCCGGTCGCGAGGACGACTTCGAGTGCTGCGCGCAGCCGAGCCGCCTCGTCGACGCCGAAGCGCTCCTCGAACTGCTCCTGCGCCTCCCGCCACAGCGGCACCGCCGCCTTCATCCGGGAGGCCCCCCTCCGGCGTGATCGTGACGATGCGTGCGCGGCGGTCGACCGCCGACGGCTCGACGGTCACCAGACCCTCTCGCGCGAGCGGCTTGAGGTTCGAAGCCATCGTCGTCCGGTCCATGGCGATCATCTCAGCGAGGCTGGTGATCGTCGTTTCCCCGACACACTCGCACCAGTTCCCGTCTACGCAGATCCAGGTGCGCAAGCTGACAGGCACCCCGGCCCACGTACCCGACAGCCAACTCTGGGGTACGAAGCTCGATGTCGTGAAGTAGGGCCCTGAACAGGCCTGAATGACCGGGCCGCGGAACCGGTCGAGAAGACCCAGGAGACATAGCATGCGCAAGATCAATCTCCGCTCCCTCATCCCGGTCGGCGCGGCCGCCACAGTCCTCGCCGGCGCTCCGCCGGCATGGGCCGACACCGACAGCACACACGGCGCGCGCCAGCGCCAGGAAACCATCCAGGTGGTTGCCAAGCAGACCCAGTTCCAGGCCATCGACGTGGGCAAGGAGGGACACAGCCTCGGCGACGAACTCGTCATCGCCGAAGACCTGTATCAGAGCGGCAAGAAGATCGGCGACCACAGCGTGGTGTGCACCTACGTGCACACCGGCCCGGACACACTGCAATGCCTGGGCACCTTCGCTCTGCTCACATTGTCAATAATGTGCTAGAGCAACCGTCCTCAGGCGCTGACGGCAATGGGGCGACACATGCACTGCAGGCACCGCGATCAACGGATCGGAGCACGGCTCACGCCGTGACGCCGGGACACCAGCCACCTACCATTCGAGTGAATATGCCTTCTCTTGCAGGCATATGAGAGGTTGCGCCATGGAAGGTGTCGCCGACATGGGGGGCACCCAGGGATGGGGCCCCGTTCATCCACCCCGACGCGAAGAACCCGTCTTCGAAGAAGGCTGGCAACGCAAGGCGTTCGCGCTGGCGATTCTCTCCAGCCGTGTTGCCAGCGGCGGCGTCAACACGGACGCCTTCCGGCACGCGATGGAGCGTCTGGACCGCGCCGCCTACCTGGACGACGGCTACTTCGGGCGGTGGCTCAACACCGGTGAGCTGACGCTCACCGAACGCTCCGTCCTGGCGCCCGGCGCCATCGAGGCCCGCGCCCGCAACCTGCGCGGCGAGCATGTCGAGGAACCGCCGGTCCCCGTGCCCGACCGGCCCCACTACGCGCCCACGGCCGAGGGTTCGCTGCGCTCCGTGGACGCCGCCCCGGCCTTCGGTGTCGGCGAGCACGTCCGCGCCAAGGACATCTCGCCCGCCGGGCACACCCGGCTGCCGGGCTACGTCCGGGGACACACCGGAGTCGTAGCGCTGATCCAGCCCGCCCATGTGCTGCCGGACACCAACGCGCACTTCCTGGGCGAGAACCCGCAGCACGTCTACTCGGTGCGGTTCGACTCACGCGAACTGTGGGGCGCCGACGCCGAACCCTTCGCCCTGACCATGGAAATGTACGAGAGCTACCTGGAGACGACCGCATGACCATCGCTGACGGCCCGGACAAGACCCTTCCCGTCGCCCTGCGCACCGAGGCACTTGAGCAGCTGCTCACCGAGCGGGGCCTGATCGACCCGAAGGTGATGAACGGAATCATCACCCACTACGAGACCAACGTGGGCCCCCTCAACGGAGCCAAGGTCGTCGCCAAGGCCTGGACCGACCCCGACTACCGGCGGCGCCTGCTCGAGGACGGCACCGGCGCCATCGAGGAGCTCGGCTTCTCGGGGCAGCAGGGCGAGCACATCGTCGTCGTGGAGAACACCCCGGCCGCCCACAACGTCGTGGTGTGCACACTGTGCTCCTGCTACCCGTGGCCAGTGCTCGGCCTGCCGCCGAGCTGGTACAAGGACCCCGCCTACCGCGCACGCGTGGTCAGGGAACCGCGCACCGTGCTGTCCGAGATGGGACTCGACCTCGACGACGACGTACGGATCGTCGTCCACGACTCCACCAGCGAGGTGCGCTGGCTGGTCCTGCCCGAGCGCCCGGCCGGCACCGAGCACCTCACCGAGGAAGATCTCGTACCCCTGGTGAGCCAGGACGCGATGGTCGGCGTGGCCAAGGTGACGGCACCGTGAGCGCGCCGCTGGACATCGAGGGCCCGGCCGCACCACCCCGCTCCAACGGTGAGCTGGTGTTCGCCGAGCCCTGGGAAAGCCGCGCCTTCGGCATGGCCGTCACGCTGTACGACGCGGGCGCCTTCACCTGGCCGGAATTCCAGGCGGCACTGATCGCCCGCATCGCCGCCTGGGAGGCCTCCGCGGCACCGAAGGAGCCGTACCCCTACTACCGGCTCTGGCTGGCCGCCCTGGAGGAGGTGCTCGCCGACGTGTGCGCCGTCTCCACGGACGAGATCACCACACGCGCCCAGACCCTGGCACAGCGCCCGCCGGGCCACGACCACCGTGACCATCACGGCCACCACGACCACCCGCACTGACCCACAGCTCCCGATCGGCCTCGGCCCACCCTCGCGTGGCCCGGGGCCGGAGCGACCACGCCTGGGCATGTACGCGCCTGTGCCCGGGCCTTCGGGAGGGTGTGCTGCATGCGGGGGGCCTCAGAGTCATACCCGGGTCACCGACTCACGGTGTGGCACTACTCGGTGCTGCGCGCCGCGCTGGCCACCGCGCCCAACCCGATCTCCTGACGGTGATCGTCGCCCGTCCCGCCAGCCGGCTCCTACGGGCACCGGATCATGCTCCTCGGCGGGGCCGTCCTGTTCGCAGCCGCCCAAGGCACCCTCGCACTGACCGTCTCAGGCCAGCCGCGCTGGGCCGTCGCACGGCTGCCCGCCAAGGTGCTCACCGGAGCCGGCATCGGGATGACGCTGCCCGTCCAGTCCCGGCGCCTCCACGAAGTCGCTGCCGCCGGCCCAGTTCGGCGTCGGCTCGGCGATCAACCAGAGCTTCCGTCAGCTCGGCGCCGTCCTAGGCGTCAGCCTCTTCGCAGCCGTCGTCGGCACGCCCTCCCCCAGCACCGCCCTCGAAGCCTTCCGCCACATCTGGTGGGTCTTCGGTGCGCTGGGCCTGGCTGCCGGGCTGCTCGTGTGGCTCCCGCCGCTGTGCCGCACGACCACCCCGCCGCAATCCGACTGAGGCTCGTCCGGGCAGTGGGAGAAGACCCAGGCCCACGCGTAGTACGGCGGTGTGGGCAGCCTCCCGCAGGGCAACAGTCCATCGGGGGGTAAAGGGTTCGACATCGTCCGTTCAACGGTCTTGTTCTGTCCATGACTCGTTCGATGAGATGCGCGGAGACCACCTCGGAACCTCTTCTCGAGACCGAGACCACTTCGTAGACTCCGAATCACAGGGGGATTCATGCGCATAGCCCGTACCGGGCGGGGCGTCGCGGCTGCCACGTCCGTCGCCGCCCTCGCGGTCACCGCACTGGCGACCGCCGCGCCTGCCGCCGTACCGCACACCCTGGCGGTACCGGCCGTCGTCGGGCACACCCTGGTCCACGGCGTGAGCAGCCCGCTTTCCAGTGAGCAGTGCCAGGCCAAGTGGCACATCAACTGCTACAACCCGCTCCAGTACCGCACCGCGTACGACCTGAACGCCCTCTACCGCAAGGGCGTCACGGGCAAGGGGCGCACCATCGTCATCGTCGACTCGTACGGTTCCCCGACCGTCCAGCACGACCTCGACGTCTACAGCAAGCAGTTCGGTCTGCCCAGCACCAAGGTGAAGGTGGTCAAGTGGGGGCACGTCCCCGTCTTCGACCCCAAGAACTCCGACATGACCGGCTGGGCCGGTGAGACCACCCTGGACGTCGAGATGGCGCACGCGGTGGCACCCGCCGCCAAGATCGTCGTGGTGGAGACGGCGGTCTCCGAGACCGAGGGCACCACCGGTCTGCCGGAGATGATGTCCGCCGAGAAGTACCTGATCGACCACGGCGTCGGCGACGTCATCAGCCAGAGCTTCGGCGCCACGGAGAACACCTTCCCCGGTTTCGACCAGGGCGACTTCTCCAGCATCAAGAACCTGCGGTACGCCTTCCAGGACGCGAACCGCAAGCACGTGACCGTGCTGGCCGCCTCCGGTGACGGCGGTGCGACCGACCTCCAGGCGGACGGAAAGACGTACTACAACAAGCGCGTCAACTCCTGGCCCTCCTCGGACCCTCTGGTCACCTCGATCGGCGGCACCCAGCTCCACCTGAACGACAAGGGCGACCGCGTCAAGCCGGACAGCGTCTACAACGACAACGGCTCCGGTGGCGGCGGCCAGTCCCACGTCTTCACGCGCCCGGCCTTCCAGAACGGCGTGAAGGGCCTCGTCGGCAACCGCCGCGGCACCCCGGACATCTCGATGTCCGCCGCGGTCAACGGCGGCGCCTGGATCTACTCCAGCTACGACCCGACAGCCGTCGGCTGGGATGTCAGCGGCGGCACCAGCGAGGCCACCCCGCTCTTCGCGGGCATCGTCGCCCTCGCCGACCAGGCGGCCGGCCACCGGGTGGGCAACATCCAGAAGTCCCTGTACGACCTCTCCGCCCACCACTCCAGGAGCAACGGCATCGTCGACGTCAACGACGGCACCGACAACAGCTACCACGGTGTGACCGGCTACAAGGCGGTCAACGGCTACGACCTCGCCACCGGCGTCGGCACCGTGGACGCCCTTCGCTTCGTCCCGGCCCTGGCCAGGGCGAGCCGTCATGGCTGACGTCACGGCTGACGCCTCCTGACACCACACGGGCGGCCCTGGTTGCGCACCGGGGCCGCCCGCCTCACCAGCTGCCCGGCTTCTCCCGCCGTCACAACCACCCGCGCTCCCTCGCACGCAAGCCCGCCTGGAAGCGGGTGGTGGCGCCGAGCCGGGTCAGCAGGTCGGCCGCATGGGCGCGGTACCTGCGCAGGGACATGTTCAGCGCACGGGCGGCGGTTTCGTCCTTGTCGTACTCGGCCAGTACGCGCAGGACCCGTACCTCGACCTCGGTGAGATCGAGCCCGTCGAGATCGCCGGCGCGCGTCCACAGGCCTTCGAACAAGCAGACCCAATGCCGCCGTGCCGACGAGGGAGCTCGCGGTACCTGGGCGCCGAGTTCACCGGCCACGTGAACCAGGCCACCATGCACGGACGCTTCTGGTCCGGCTCCTACTTCGCCGGATCATGCGGAGACGCACCGCGCCCTTGCGTTCGCGATCCCGCAGCCGACGGTGGCAGGGGGAGGCGGTCAGTCGCAGGCGGTGGGCCAGCTCGGTGACTGTCGGACGGTCGTCCAGCCATGGCTCGGTCAGGATCTTCCGATCGAGAGCTCCATGGAGAAGATTCTCCCTCACGCGGCGCGATCATCGGGTGAAGACGGAAACACCTTCGGGCACATCCGGCATAGCCTTCCCTCTCAGGGCGTGGAAAGCGGGAGGGACCGAACCGATGGACACGACGACGCAGACAGCCTTCGTGGCGGGTTCGGCGACCGTGCTCCCCGTGCTGACCGTCGCCGGGGCCGTGCTCAAGGGGGCGGGGACCACGGTCCTGAGACCCGGCTCTCGGCAACGCCGGCCGTCCCCCGCGTCTCCGGTGCCATGACGATCGTCAAGGGCGGATTCCTGCCGGTGGAACGTCTGGCCGGCTGACGAACCCCGTCCCGTCCTGTCCACACACCGTGTTGCCCGTCGAAGGAGAGAGACGTGGAAGACCCGACGCAGTCGGAACAGGCGAGCCCCGCGATACAGAAGCGCATCCAGGACAGCTTCGACCGCCAGGGGCTGATGGCCCACCTCGGTGCACGCCTCGCCCACGTCGGCCCCGGCATGGTGCACATCGTGCTCCCGGCTCGTCCCGAGGTGACCCAGCAGCACGGCTACGTCCACGCCGGGGCCACCAGCGCCGTGGCGGACAGCGCCGGTGGCTACGCGGCGCTCACGTTGTTCTCCGAGGACTCCGAGGTGCTCACCGTCGAGTACAAGATCAATCTGCTTGCACCCGCCGCCGGCGAGTACATCGAGCCGATCGGGACCGTCCTGAAGTCCGGACGCACCCTGACCGTGTGTCAGCTGGAGGTGTACGGCGTCCAGGGTGACGGCGGCCGGAAGCTCGTCGCCAACGGGCAGCAGACGCTGCTCCGCGTCAACAGGCCCGAGCAGTGAGCCCGCAGCACACGCCGTCGCTGCCGTCCTGGATGACGTGGTGGCAGCGGCCGTTCCCCGACGCCAACACACTTCTGCTGCAAGGCCGTCGGCCGGCCCTGGTCGACAGCGGGTTCGTCGGCCACGCCGAGGAGACCGCCGCCTGGGTTCGTGCTCACGCCCATGCGATCGATCTGGTCGTGAACACGCACTGGCACTCCGATCACGTCGGTGGCAACGCTCTCCTCCAGGCACAAGGCGCCGCTGTCGCCGCGGGGGCGCCGGAGGCGGAGGCCGTCTCCCGCCGGGATCCGGGCTGCTGCGCGGCAGAGTACCTGGACCAGCCGGTCGCCCCGTACACGGTCGACGTGCCGCTCGACGACGGCCAGGTCGTCCAACTCGGAGACGCTGACTGGAAGGTCGTCCGCACGCCTGGGCACACCCCGGGGCATATCGCGCTGTGGCAGCCGGAGGAACGGCTGCTCGTCGTCGGGGACACGCTGTCGGACTACGACGTCGGCTGGGTGAACCTCGCCCTCGACGGGATCGACGCGGCCACCACCGCGCTCGCCTCCCTCAAGCGGATGGCCGACCTCGACCCGCGCGTGATCCTGCCCTCCCATGGTCCGATCCCCGCCGATCCCGGCGCGGCCGTCGCCGCGGCCCTGCGCCGCGGCCAGCGCCTCGTGGACGATCCGCACGGAGCGGTCTGGTACGGCGCCCGGCGGATCTTCGCATTCGCCCTGATGATCCGCGGCGGGATCGCGGCCGGGGAGGCCGAGTCATACCTGCACGCGCGGGCCTGGCTGACCGACGCCGCCCGACTTCTGGACGTGACCCCCGAGGAGCTCGCCGCCGAGCTCATCACGACCATGCTCCACAGCGGCACCGTCGTCCTGCGCGACGGTCGGCTGCACGCCGCCGCGGACCACACTCCTGTGGCGGCCGAGGCACTGCGCGTGCCGTTTCCGCAGACATGGCCGGCGGCGGGGCCGCGGTCGCAGGGATCGAGTCGGGACGGCGTGCCGCCGTACGGCCACTCGTCGTCCCCTTCAGGGCCGGGAGCCGGCTCCGGGCCTCAGTCGGGCAGCCCCCAGAAGGATCCGAGCAGGCCGACCTCCGAGAAGTAGGCGGTGGCGGAGGCGGGGTCGCGGCGGGTGTAGCCCGGCTCCAGGCGTCCGGTGTACCAGTCGCGGGCGAGGCGCCACACAGTGCCCAGATCCATGACGTAGCCACGCTCCTGGCCCGTCTTGTGCAGCCAGGTGTCGACGCAGCCGGTGGAGCAGAACAGGCGCTGGTCGCCGCAGGTGTGCACGACGTCGTCCCAGACCCGGCGCATGGGGGTGAGGAAATGGGCCACCTGGTCACCCTGCGGGGGCGCGTCTCGGCCGACCACCCAGGCGTGCGGGGTGTCGCAGGACGGACAGCGGGTGGCGACCAGGACGTCGGGCTCGTCCTTGAGCAGACAGGGGATGGCGAACGAGTCCCAGGCGCAACCGCCCCACCACAGTGTGCGCGCCCCCATGACGGCGAAGCCGAGCGGCACGGACGCGAAGGGGTGGGCCATCACGATCTGGTCGGTGTCCCGCGGGTTCAGGACGACGTCATGACTTCCGTGAAGGGTGTGCAGTTCCTGGCGCACCTGGTCGGGGGCGAGTCCGGTGAGTGCCGCGAGTTCCGGCACGCTCGGAGCATGTCCGCTGCTCGCGAATCCGGTGTAGACGGCCAGGCGGACGCGCTCCGTCCCGTGAAGGTTCGTCGGTGCTGGTGAAACGTTCCCGGTCATTCCTGTGGTCCCTTCGCTGATCGAGACGATGGTGTCCAGGGTGCGCCTGGGTGAGGTCCGGGGGCTTGAACGCTCGTGCGGCACCATGGGGACATGAAGTCCTCCGGAGAGCGCGCCGCCTATTGGCGGGTTCCCGGGCTTGCGCTGGAGGCCAGGGACACCCGCTTCGAGCACTACGCGTATCCGATGCACGCCCACGACACGTAGTCCTTCGGAGTCACCGACGAGGGCGCACAGTCGTTCGTGCGCCGGGGTGAGCGGCACGTCAGCGCGGCCGGGCTGATCATGGCGTTCCATCCGGACGAGCCCTGATCCGCCATGCCTCGACGAGGCCGACACCTCTTCCGGACCGGCCGAGCCGGGTGGGCCTGGCCGCCCTGGCGCGGGCTCACCATCGCCGACGTCGGCGAGCCACTGTCGCTGCGGGGAGACCACGAGACGGAAGGTGAGTACTCGGAAACGACGCGTTCACGACGGTGGGAACGGACGGTAACAACCGCTTCCTAACGTGACCGGCCGTGGGATCAGAGGCTTATGCACGGCCGCACGCGACTCGTGACGGTCCGTCGGCTCCCCCGTCCTGCCGATGACGCCAAGCGGGGCTCATCCCTTCACCGAAGCACCCGCACCAGCACCAGCACCATCGGGAGGCGCGACATGAGCACCACCGAGTCACGGCCGCCAACGACAGACACGACGAAGGCCGCCGCCGACCAGGCGGTCAACGAGACGCTGGAGGACTACACCCTCCGTTTCGCCCCCCGCAGTTACCGCCGCTGGGCCCCAATGGTCGTGGCCACCACCGCACTCGGCGGCATCGCCTACATGGCCGACTTCTCCATCGGCGCCGGCATCGGCCTGGCGCACGGCACCGGCAACGCGCTCGTGGCCATCGCGGTCGCCGCCGTCGTCATCTTCGTCACCGGCTTCCCGCTCGCCTACTACGGCGCCCGCTACAACATCGACCTCGACCTGATCACGCGAGGCTCCGGCTTCGGCTACTACGGCTCGGTGCTGACCAGCGTCATCTTCGCCAGCTTCACCTTCATCTTCTTCGCCCTCGAAGGCTCAATCATGGCCCAGGGCCTCAAACTCGGCCTCGGACTACCGCTGTGGCTGGGCTACCTGCTCTCCACGCTGATGGTCATCCCACTGGTGATCTACGGCATGAAAGCCCTCAGCAAACTCCAGGTGTGGACGACCCCCATCTGGCTGCTGCTGATGATCGGCCCGCTGGTCCATCTGATCGCCACCGACCCCGGCACGGTCGACCGCTTCCTCTCCTACGCCGGCACCGATGGCGACGGCGGCGTCGACACCGCGTCCGTGCTGCTGGGTGCGGGCGTGTGTCTGTCATTGATCGCGCAGATCGGCGAGCAGATCGACTATCTGCGCTTCATGCCGCCCAAAACCGAGGCCAACAAGCGCACTTGGTGGACCGCCGTGGTGATGGCCGGTCCCGGCTGGGTGGTTCTCGGCGCGCTGAAGCAGGCCATCGGCGTCTTCCTGGCCGTCTACATTCTCGCGAAGGTCGGCCCGACCGCCGCGACCGAGCCCATCCAGCAGTTCCGCGGTGCCTTCGACGCGATGATGCCCTCCTGGATGGTCATCCCGCTGGCCGTCGCACTGGTGGTCATCAGCCAGATCAAGATCAACGTGACAAACGCATACTCCGGCTCGCTGGCGTGGACGAACTCCTTCACGCGGGTCACCAAGCACTACCCCGGCCGCATGGTCTTCGTCCTGGTCAACCTGGCCTTCGCGCTCGCCCTGATGGAAGCCGACATGTTCAGCTTCCTCAACAGCATCCTCGGCTTCTACTCGAACTGCGCGATCGCCTGGGTGGTCACCGTCGCCACGGACATCGGAATCAACAAGTACCTGCTGAAGCTGTCCCCGCTGCAGCCGGAGTTCCGCCGGGGCATGCTCCACGCCGTCAACCCGGTGGGCGTCGTGGCCTTCGTCGCCGCATCCGGACTGTCGATCGCCATGTACTTCCATCTGCTGGGCGACACCCTCCAGCCGTACTCCCCCGTCGCCGCAGCCATGATCGCCTTCGTGCTGACCCCGCTGACGGCGATCGTCACCAAGGGCAGGTACTACCTCCGCCGCACCGACGACGGCATCACCGAGCCCCTGTTGGACGCGGAAGGCAACCCGAGCGCGGTCACCCTCGACTGCCACGTCTGCCACCAGCCGTACGAGCGACCGGACCTGACCGGCTGCGCCACCCATGACGCAGTCGTCTGTTCCCTCTGCCTGAGCACGGACGAGGTCGGCGACCACGTGCTGCCGGCAGCCGCGTAGTCAGCACCCCACCGCTTCCCATCGCCGCTGTGGGGCGGGGCTTTCGGGTCCCGCCTCGTCATGCGCCGGGGAGGGCCCTCTACGATCACCCGCTATGGACTGGCTCGAGCGGACAGCGAAGCTGAGGCAGTGGACCAGAAGCGGGACGCGCGCTCCGCACAAGCCACTGCTGCTCCTGTACGCCCTCGGCCGATTCCAGGAGTATGCGGAGGGCGGCCTGCGATACACCACGGTGGAGCAGGACCTGCAGCGGCTGCTCACCGAGTACGGCCCGCCGAACAAGACGACACCCGCCTACCCCTTCCACCACCTGGTCAGCGACGGCGTTTGGGAAGTGAGCACCGATCGCGGGCCCGGCAGCCCCGGAAGCGGGGTGCGGGATCTCCGGGAAACGGGTGCCACCGGACGGCTCGCACCGGACTTGAGGGCAGCGCTGCGGCGCGAGCCGCAGCTCCTCGGCAGGATCGCGCGGTCGCTGCTCGATCTGCATTTCCCGCCCTCCCTCCACAGTGAGCTGTGCGAGGCGGTCGGCCTGGAGCTGGAGCCGCCGCAGACCGAGCCGCCCTTGACGGCGCGCAGGCAGCGGGACCGGCGGATGCGCGAGCTGGTGCTGACCGCCTACGAGTACCGGTGCGCCTTCTGCGGCTACGACGGCAGGATCGGCGCGGTGCCGGTCGGGCTGGAGGCCGCCCACGTGCGCTGGTGGGCGTTCGGAGGCCCCGACGACATCGAGAACGGGCTGTGCCTGTGCTCGCTGCACCACAAGCTGTTCGACAAAGGCGTCCTCGGTGTGGGCGACGGCCAGCGCATCCTGGTCTCACAACACTTCGTCGGCCACAGCCCCGCCGCCCGCGAGCACGTCATAGCCCTCGCGGGCCGTCCACTCATCGGCCCACAGCCGGGCGCACGCCCGATGGCGACCGCTCACCGCGTCTGGCACGTCGGCCAGGTTTTCCACGGCGAACCACGTCCCTCTGCGGCTGCCTGACGCCGGGACCTCCGAAACCGGATCCGGGACGAAGACCGCCCTGTCCTCAAACCGCGGGAGGCCGACCTCGGGGCGCCGGCGGACAGCAATGTGCGGTTCCGCCGGATGAGGGTGTCCGTGGCACCGGCCGACTCGATCTCACCACATGACGGGAAGTTCGTGAAGGCCGTAGATCACGGCGTCGTACTTGAAGCGGGTGTCCTCCAGGGGGACGGTGGTGCGCAGGGTGGGGATGCGGCGGAAGAGGGCGGGGCAGATCACCTGCAGTTCGAGCCGCGCCAGCGGCTGGCCGACGCAGTGGTGGGTGCCGGCGCCGAACGCCTGGTGCCGGCGGGCGTTGCGGGTGATGTCCAGGCGGTCGGGGTCCTCGAAGACCCGCGAGTCGCGGTTGGCGAGCTCACCGAGGAGGATGACACCTTCGCCGGCCAGGATGGTCTGCCGGGATGCCGAGGGCGTCGATCGCGCACATCGCCCATGCGTCGATCCCGTCGGCGCGGCGGACGCGATGAGCGGTGGGCACGGCGGAGAACGGATAGGCGGCCCGGATGCGGCCATGGCCGTCGGGGACGAGGAGGTCGTCGGCCGCCAGGTCGGCGACCACCTCGGCGGCGGTGCGGCCATGCGCGGCGGCCGCGGCTTCCAGCTCATCGACCGCGGGGCCGTGTCGGGTAGCCGCGAAGTGGCGGACCACGGCTTGCCCAACAGCACGCACCCCGCCGGCTTCCGGGGCGAGGCGTCCCCGGCCGCCGCGGTCGGCTGCACCCATCGGCGGACAGTCTCAGTCCAAGGCGGCGTCCCCATCGGCCAGTACGCGCCGCAGGTCGGTGACGCTCGGCGCTCCTTCGACGTGGCCCTCGGGCCCGCGATACAGGCGGCAGGACAGGGAGGCGGGCGCGCCCGGCGCGGCGAAGGGGTCCACCCCGTCGATCAGTACGGTGGGAGATCCGGCCATCCCGAGCCGCACGGCCTGCTCGCGATCGGCGACCTCGACCCGTTGCACGTCCGCGGCACGGCCGTCGAGCGCCCGGGTGAGCCGTTCCTCGATCACCGGGGCGTTGGGGCAGTCGGGCACGGTCAGCACGGTGATCCGCATGGTGTCGTCCTCCCAGTTCACAGCCTCTGCACCGACGGTAGACCTTCCAGTGCGCTGGAAGGTCAAGGCGTCGTCTCGGTCGTATGCGCACCGGAGAACTGGCCGCCGTCGGCGGGCTGACGGCCAAGACCGTCCGCTTCTACGAGCAGGCCGGGCTGCTGCCCGAGCCGTCGCGTACTCCGGGCGGCTACCGCGACTACCCGCCACAGGCCGCACACCGGCTCGCCTTCATCCGCGAAGCACAGGCGGCCGGGCTCACCCTTGCGGAGATCCGCTCCGTCCTGGCCGTCCGCGATTCCGGCGAGGCACCGTGCGTGCACGTCACGGACCTGATCGAGCCGCATCTCGCGGACATCGAGCAGCGCATGGCCGAGCTGCGCGCCACCCGCACCGCCCTGCGCACTCTGGCCCAGCGCGCGACCGGCACCGACCCGAGCACCTGCACGGAGGCGGACATCTGCCGCATCATCAGCCCGCCGGAAGTGTGACGGTCACACAGCCGCACATGCGCGGCAGTCGAGCAGGACACCCGGCATGGCGGACATCATCAGTCGCGCCGCGCATGGCAATTGACCGACCGAGCAGGGACTGATCCTTCATGCCTGTTCTGTCGCGTCGGTCTGCGTCGATTCGAGCCGCACCTTGCCGTTGGTCCGCATGCGCGACGATTTCAGCTACGACCCCGAGGGCGGCGTTCCCTCTCGGCATCGCTACTCCCTGTGCTCATCAGAATCGCGCTCGCGACAACATCGAAGAGGTGATCCGCGCGTGGCGCGAGCGAGGGTTGATCACCGAGCCACGCGAGCGACCCGGCCAGCGCAAACAGGTCGGTGCCGTCGATGTCGGTTCGCGCCACGCCCTCAGCCTGGGCGCGGGCAAGGAGTCGCGTGCCGGCCGCGCGCATCGTGACGCACGAAGCATGAAGTGCGGACTGCGTGTCCTCAATGGCAGTCATCATCGACGCCGCAACGCCGCGATAGTCCCGGGCGCAGACGACGAAGTCGCGTAGCCACGACACCAGCGCATCTTCGGACGAGCTCCACGTTTCGAGCTCGCCTGCCCTTGCCGTCAGCTCGTCGAAGCCCGTGCGGAGCAAGGCGGCGAGCAGCGCCTCGCGTGTCGGGAAGTGACGGAGCAGCGTCGCGAGCCCCACGTCGGCCCTGCGTGCGATGTCGCGCAGCGATGCGTCGACGCCCTGCTCGGTGATGACGGCGCCCGCAACGGCGAGCAGGTGGTCACGATTCTTCCTGGCGTCGGCCCGCATCTGCCCCTCTTGACTATCCGGATCAGTGGTCCATATATTCGGATCAGTGGTCCGGATATATGGACCACTGATCCGATAAGCGTATCCCGCGGCGCAGGCAAGGGAAAATGATGCCGACACACACGATGAGGGCGATCCGGGTGCATGAGCACGGCGGCCCTGAGGTTCTGCGGTACGACGAGGTGCCGATGCCCGAGCCGAAGCCGGGTGAGGTGCTCGTTCGCGTTCACGCGGTCGGCGTCAATCCTCCGGACTGGTACCTGCGCGACGGGCTGACCAACATCCCCCCGGAGACGAGGCCGAAGTTCAGCCTGCCCGTGATTCCGGGGACGGACGTGTCGGGCGTCGTCGAGGCCGTCGCCGCAGATGTGGACGGCCTCTCCGTCGGTGATGAAGTCTTCGGCCTCCTTCGCTTTCCCAGCTTCGACGGCAGCGCATATGCCGAGTACGTGACCGCGCCTGCGTCGGACCTCGCACGCAAGCCGGCCGGCATCGATCATGTGCACGCCGCCGGGGCGCCCATGGCCGGGCTGACGGCGTGGCAGTACCTCATCGAACTCGGACACGATCACCCGTCGCCCTTCCAAGCGGCGCAGCATCGGCCGATGGCACTCGACGCCGACACGGCGGTGCTCATCAACGGCGCCGCGGGCGGCGTGGGGCACTTCGCACTACAGCTGGCGAAATGGCAGGGTGCACGTGTCATCGCGGTGGCATCGGGCGCGCATGAATCGTTCCTGCACGAGCTCGGCGCCGACCAGTTCATCGACTACACGAAGAGTCGTCCCGAGGAGGTCCTGCACGACGTCGACCTCGTTCTCGACACCGTCGGTGGTCGCGACAGCGGTCGCTTCCTGCGCACGCTCAAGCGCGGGGGCGCCCTCTACCCGGTGTTCTTCGGCGACTACGACGACGAAGAGACCGCGAAGCTGGGCGTCACGGTCTCGGGCACCCAGGTCCGCTCGAACAGCGCGCAGCTCGCCGAACTGGGACGCCTGCTCGACGCGGGCACGGTTCGCGTCGCGATAGACAGCACGTTTCCGCTCGAGGATGCCCGAGCGGCGCACGAACGCGCCGCCCGAGGACATCTCCAAGGCAAGATCGTGCTCACGGTCGCTTAAGACCTCAAGGACGCCAGGACGTGCTGCGCCTGCTGCCGAACGTCGTCATCGACGTCGACACCCATCTCCATCGGGGTCGGTAGTGAGTGACGCAGGCACGACCAGCGCCGCTCCGTGGCCGCCCTGGGCCTGGAGACGGGCCCGTCCCCCATCGTGCACTGACGCCGTGCTGTGGTACCAGGCGGCGGCCAAGTGTGAACGCCTCTGGACCAGTTGAGGGGTCACCCGTTCGTGGACACCTCTGTCTCGCAGTGCAGCCGGCGGTCGGGGCCCAGGTCGCGGACCGGGCCGGTGAGCGTGAGGCGGGCCGTGTGGCGGACGTCCCTGCTCGACGCGGCCAGCCGTAGTTCCAGGGCGCCCGGTTCGACGATCCGGGCGCCTGTACTACCGGTGAAGGCCGACAGGTCCGTATGGAAGCGGAAGGTCACCCGGTGGGACTCCCCCGGGTCCAGTTCCAGCCGCCGGTATCCGATCAGGCGGACGTCCGGGCGGGTCACCGAGGCCACCGGGTCGTGCAGGTACAGCTGGACGACCTCCGCGCCCCTCCTGCTGCCCGTGTTGCGGACCGTCACGGAGAGGTCGTAGCTGCCGTCGGTGCCGATGACGGGCTCCGTGCCCGTGAAGCCGTCCCAGACGAATCGCGTGTACGACAACCCGTGCCCGAAGGGGTACAGCGGCGTCGGGTCCAGGCTGCTGACCTCACCGGCCAGGCCCAGCGGCGGCTGGAGGTAGGTCCACGGCTGGCCGCCGGGCATCCGCGGCACGCTCACCGGAAGCCGGCCCGAGGGGTTCACGCGGCCGGTCAGGACCCCCGCCACGGCGGGACCGCCCTCCTCACCCGGGAAGAACGCCTGCACCACCGCGGCCGGCCGGCCGTGCGGACGGACCGGCGCGTAGGGGCGTCCGGTCAGCAGCACCAGCACCACCGGCACCCCGGTTGCCAGCAGCGCGTCGAGCAGTTCCCCCTGCACACCGGGCAGTGCGAGGTCCGGCACGTCGCAGCCCTCGCCCGAGGTGCCCCGGCCGAACAGGCCCGAGCGGTCGCCGAGGACCGCGACGCACACGTCCGCCTCTGACGCCCTCGCCACCGCCTCGGCGAATCCGGAGGTGTCCGGGTCCGACACCCCGCAGCCCTCGGTGAACACGATCTTGGCGTGCGGGAGTTCGTCGCGCAGCGCCTCCAACAGGGTCGGGATGGCGATGCCCGTGGGGACGTCCGGATGCTGCGCGCCCACGTGTGCGGGGAACGAATAGCAGCCCAGCATCGCGAGGGCGTCCGACGCCCGCGGTCCGAACACCGCGATCCGCGCGTCGGGGGACAGCGGCAGCACGCCGTCGGGGTTGTCGAGCAGAACCACCGACTCCTCGGCCAGGCGGCGGGCCAGAACGCGGTTCTCCGCCGGATCGAGGTCGACCGACTGGGGTGCCGGGGAGTGCCAGCCCTCGTCCAGAAGGCCCAGTTCGCACTTCTGCAGCAGGACGCGGCGGGCCGCGCGGTCCACCAGGGACTCGGCGACGCGGCCCTCCCGCACCGCTGCGACCAGGTCGTCGCCGTAGCACTTCAGCGTCGGCAGTTCCACGTCGACGCCGGCGGCCAGCGCCAGGTGTGCCGACTCGGCGGGGGTCTCCGCGACCCGGTGCAGGGTGCGCAGGAAGTCGATGCCGAAGTAGTCGGCCACGACCGTGCCGGTGAAGCCCCACTCCTCGCGGAGCAGTCCGGTCAGCAGGCGTGGGTCCGCCGACGCGGGCACGCCGTCCGTCTCGGTGTAGGCCGCCATCAGCGAGCGCGCCCCGCCCTCGCGCAAGGCCATCTCGAAGGGCGGCAGCGTGACGTCCGCGAACTCACGCCTGCCCGCCCGCACCGGGGCCAGGTTCCGAGCGCCCGCGGAGGAGGAGTAGCCGGCGAAGTGCTTCAGCGTGGCGACGATCCCGGCCGACTCCAGTCCCCGGACGTACGCGGTCCCGATGGTGCCGACGAGGTAGGGGTCCTCCCCGATCGTCTCCTCGACGCGTCCCCAGCGCGGGTCGCGGACCACGTCCAGGACGGGGGCCAGGCCCTGGTGGACGCCGACCGCCCGCAGATCCCGGCCGATGTGCCGGGCCATCTCCGCCACCAGCGCCGGGTCGAAGGTGGCGCCCCATGCCAGCGGTACCGGGTAGGCCGTGGCGCCCCAGGCCGTGAAGCCCGCCAGGCACTCCTCGTGGGCGACGGCAGGGATGCCGAACCGGCCGGCCTCGACGATCCGTTGCTGGGCGCGGGCCAGCGCTTGCGCGCCGAGCGCCGGGTCCACGGGGGCGGTGCCGAAGGAGCGGGTGAGCTGGCCCAGACCCCGCGTGATCAGCTCGTCCCAGTCGTAGTCGGTGTTCATGGCCTGCTGGTTCGGCGCGACGCCGTCGCCGTCGGTGGCGGCGCCCACCCACACGCCGTACAGCTGGGCGATCTTCTCCTCCAGGGTCATCCGGGACAGCAGGTCGTCGACGCGTGCGGCCGCGGACAGGGCGGCATCACGCCAGGGAGCGGGGGTCATGGAACTCCTGTCGGGAAGGCGGGGCGAGCGCCCCGCGCGGCGCCTCACTTGCCGCCGACGCCCAGCAGTCCGCCCACGAGAGCGCGGCGGGCCACCAGATAGACGGCGAAGACGGGGACGCCGGAGAGGACGACCGAGGCGAGCAGGGCGGGGATGTCGACGCCGAACTGGCTGACGTAGTTGAACAGACCCAGGGTGAGCACCCGGGGGCCGTCGGACTGGGTGAAGATCAGCGGGAAGAGGAAGCCGTTCCAGGCCTGCAGCGCCGAGTAGATGCCGACGGTGCTGATGCCGCCCTTGGCCAGCGGGATCACCAGTTGGAACAGCATCCGCGTGGCCGAGGCGCCGTCCAGCGCCATCGCCTCGTACAGCTCCTCGGAGATGTCCCTCAGGGTGCCGGTCAGGATCAGCACCGACACCGGCATCGCGAAGGCCGCCGTGGGCAGGACGATGGCGAGCAGGCTGTCGTAGAGGTTCAGCTTGGCGATCATCAGGTACAGCGGGACCACCACCGCCTGCGCGGGGATCGCCACACCCAGCAGGAACAGCCGGAAGGCGGCGCCCGAGAAGAAGGTACGGGTGCGCACGGCCACGTAGGCGAGGGGCACGCACAGGACCAGCACTACGGCCACGACGGCGGCCGCCACGACCGCGGTGTTGGCCAGGAAGTGGAAGAAGCCGCTGTGCAGGACGGTGTTGTAGTTGGCGAGGGTCGGCCGGCTCGGCGGCTTCAGCGCGTTGTTGCCCAGCGCGTCGTCCTGCCGGGTCAGCGACGCCGAGATCATCGCGTAGATCGGGACGATCACGACGACCAGCCAGAGGACCGAGCCGAGACCCGCGAGCGGGTTGGTGCGCCGCGTCCGGTGCCGGCGGCGGCGCTGCGACGGCGCGGACGCATGCGGTGCGGACGTCCTCACCGGACGCGGGAGCGTGTCGTGCGACACGGGGTCACATCCCTTCCCGGACGCTGCTCATCGCGCCGAAGCCGGTCAGCCGCACCAGCAGCAGCGACAGCGCCGTGGCGGCCACGACCAGGAAGGACGCGATGGCGCTGGCGTAGCCGAAGTCGTAGCTCTTGAAGCCCGCCTCGTACATCAGGTACGGCAGGATCGCGGTGTCCGAGCCGGGGCCGCCCTGGGTGAGGATCAGTACCGTCTCGAAGTACGTCAGTGAGCCGACGACCATGAGGACACCGGACGTCGTGGCCGTGTGGCGCAGCTGCGGAAGCGTGATCGAGAAGAACTGGCGCAGGCGGCCGGCGCCGTCGATGGCGGCCGCCTGGTAGAGGACCTCCGGTATCTGCCGTGCCCCGCCCTGGTAGATCAGGGTGTGGAAGGGGGTGAACTGCCAGCCGCCCACGAACACGATGGCGAGAAAGGCGCCGCTGGTGGAGCCGAGGGTGTCTTCGTGGACGATGCCGAAGTTCGGGTCGAGCAGGGCGTAGAACAGCAGCGAGATCGCCGTCGAGGACAGCAGGAACGGTACGAAGAAGACGGCCGACAGCACGGCGCGGTTGCGCTGGCGGCCCGCCGCCCACACGCCGAGCAGCAGGGAGACCACCGTCTGGAACGCCCAGCTGACGACGGTGAGCAGGACGGTGACGGTGAGGGACTGGGTCAGGCGGTCGTCGGACAGCAGCTTGCGCCAGTTGGCGAGGCCGACGGGCTGCGGGTCGCCCAGGCCGTTCCACCGGGTGAAGGAAAGACAGAACGCGAGGGCCATCGGGACGACGGCGAAGAAGGCGAAGAACAGCACGCCCGGCAGGACCCAGACGACGTGCGGGCGGCCGGCCCGCGTTCCCGTCGCCGTGCCGCGGGTGCCCCGGCCGCGCGTCCCGGGCCGGGCGGCCCGTCCGGGCCGCGCGGCCCGCGCGGTGAACGCGCCGCTCACTTCAGCCCCTTGACGGCGGAGACGAACTGGGCGGGTGTCGACTTGCCCACGAACAGCTTGTTGACCTCGGTCAGCATCGGCGTCGAGACACTCGGGTCGACCGCCTGGTCCCAGCTGAGCGTGAACGCGGGTGCCTGCTGCACCATGCGGTACTGGAACGTGGCGAACTCGGGGTTGGGGGACGAGCCCAGCAGCTTCTCCGCGTTCGACGTGGTCGGGATGTCGCCGTTGGCCACCAGATCCTTGGCGTACGCCTCGGAGGCGCAGTCCCGCAGGAAGGCGAGCGCGGCGTCCTTGTTGGACGTACGGGCGTTCACGGACCAGTAGTTGGTCGGGTTGCCGACGACGTTGCGGATGTCACCGGCCCCGCCGTCGACCTTCGGGAAGGCGCACCAGCCCAGGTCCTTCCTGGCGAAGTCCGGGAACTTGCCGAGCTGCGTGGAGTACTCCCACGACCCCATCAGGTGCATCGCAGCCTTGCCCTTGGCAAAGACCGCGGGGGCGCCGCCGTTGACGTAGGACACCGAGTTGAACCCTTTGCCGAAGGCCCCGTCGTCGATGAGCTGCCGGACGGTCTCGGCGGCCTTGAGGACCGCCGGGTCGCCCCAGCCGGCGGAGTCGCCGTTCTTGATCTCGTCGAAGACCCCGGGGCCGCCGATGCGGTCGACCAGGTACTCCAGCCACATCAACTCGGGCCAGATGTCCGCGCCGCCGAGCGCGAACGGGGTGATGCCCGCTTTCTTCAGCTTGGCGTTCACGTCGAGCAACTGGTCCCAGCCGGTGGGCGGTTGGAGTCCACGCTCGGCGAACAGGGTCTTGTTGTAGAAGAGGATCACGGGCTGCATGCCGCGCATCGGGATGCCGTAGTTGTGGCCGTTCAGCGCGCCCGCGGCCAGCACAGAGGGCAGGAACCCGGACTTGAGGACCGGGTCGGACGCGATCGTGTCGGTGAGGTCGACCAGCTGTCCGGCGTCCTTGTAGGCCTTGATCGAACCGCCGCCCCAGTTGAAGAACACGTCCGGCGCATGGGGCGAGCCCATCGCCGTACGCAGCTTGGCCGGGTACTCCGAGCCGGGCACCTTCTGCAGCTTGACCTCGCCCTTGGCCTTCTTGGCCGCCGCCGAGGCGTTGAACCGGTTCACGGCCTTCACCTGCACCTTGACCGCGTCGTCGCCGTAGACCAGTGCCGTGATCGTGCCGCCGCTGCCGGAACCCCCGCCGGAGCCGCAGGCGGTGAGACCGGCGGCCGAGATCAGGGTGGTGGCGCCGGCGCCGAGGAACCAGCGCCTGCTGTAGGACTCCATGTGACAGGAACCTCTCCCGAATATTTCGAATGGAGCTCCGAATGTTCCGGGAACGTAGGCCCGGCAAGGGGGTTCGTCAAGGGGGTGCGCAGGGATACGATCACGGGCATGAACCCTGCGAAGCCCGTGGAAACGCAGACCGCCACACTCGCCGAGATCGCCCGTGCGGCCGGCGTGTCGGCTCCGACTGTTTCGAAGGTCCTCAACGGGCGGGCGGACGTCGCCCCGGCGACCCGCAGCCGCGTCGAGGAGTTGCTGCGCACACACGGCTACCGGCGCCGGCGCACCGAGGCGACCCGCTCGCCGCTGATCGACGTGGTCTTCCACGAGTTGGAGAGCGCCTGGGCGATGGAGGTCATCCGGGGAGTGGAGAACGTGGCGCGGGAGGCGGGCCTGAGCGTGGTGCTCTCCGAGAGCGCGGGCCGGCTCACCCCCGGGCGGACCTGGGCCGACCAGGTCGCCGCTCGCCGGCCGCACGGAGTCGTCCTGGTGCTGTCCGACCTCGACGAGCCGCAGCGCGCGCTGCTGACCAGCAGGTCGATCCCGTTCGTGGTGATGGATCCGGCCGGCGACCCGGGCGCGGACGTGCCGTCGATCGGGGCCACCAACTGGCAGGGGGGCCTCGCCGCCACCCGGCACCTGGTCGAGCTGGGGCACACCCGTATCGGCGCGCTGAGCGGTCCCTCACGGATGATGTGCAGCCGGGCCCGGGTGGACGGCTACCGGGCCGCGCTGGAGACGGCGGGCCTGCCGGTCGACCCCTCGCTCGTCCTGACCGGCGACTTCCACCACGAGGCCGGCTACCGGCTCGGCCTGGATCTGCTGCGCAGGCCCGACCGGCCCACCGCGGTCTTCGCGGGCAACGATCTGCAGGCGCTCGGCCTGTACGAGGCGGCCCGCGAGCTGGGGCTGCGCATCCCCGAGGACCTGAGCGTGGTCGGTTTCGATGATCTGCCGGTGGCACGCTGGGTGGGGCCGCCGCTGACCACCGTGCGCCAGCCGCTGACGGAGATGGCGGAGGCGGCGGCCAAGCTGGTGCTCGACCTCGGGCGGGAGGAGCCGTCGCCGGTGGCGACGCGGGTGGAGCTGGCCACCAGCCTGGTCGTCCGCAGCAGCACCGCCGCGCCCGCGACGGGGATCGATGCTGCGACGGTGATGCCGAAAGTTTCGAAGGAGGTGTCCGGACGCACGTCGGGGGCCCCCGGAGGAGCATGAGCCCCGCGGAGCGAGCGGCCGGCATCGGCAGCGGTCAGGGCTGGGCCGCCACGGCTCCGGGCTCCTCTTCGAAGGTCATCGGCTCAGACGGCGAACCGTGCGACGCCATCGGACGGCGTCGAACAACGACCGGATGAGGCGGTACCCCGGGTAGACGAGAAACCCCACGCCGACAAGGATGATCACGTACGGGATCGTCCACCGCAGGGGGTACTGCTCGTCGACGTGCGAGCCGATCCGCAGCCGCAGCAGACGGCCGTGCCATATCTCCACCGTGCCAACGGCCCCGGGCTTGGCCACCTGGTAGAAATCCTGCTCGACCTCGAACTTGCGGCGCCGCCCGTCTGCCGTGCGCACGGTGATCTCGTAGTGCGTGGTCGCCGATGCTGCAGCGATCCGCAGGCCCGCCGGGGACGCAGGGTGAGGAAACCCGACGTCAGACTGTGCAGCAGCGGCACGCACGCCCCGGCGGGCCCCTTCCGCCGACGACAGGGCCTCGTCGCGCGCCGGGGACGGGGCCGATCCGCAGGTCAGTGCCGGCGGTGCTGCGAAGAAGGGGAGGCCGGCCGCGGTAATTCGGCCACGAAGCACACAGACATACGGTCCGACACCGTACAGCGGGGGGCCTGCCGGCGGGGGCGGCGCCGGCGGGGGGTTCGGCGGATCCGGGGGATCCGGGTCCTGGGTGGTGTAGGTGGACCGGGCGACGACGGTCATCGAGAGCCGCAGTCTGCAATGACTCGTATCAGCCGGCGGAGGAGTCGCGCAGTACGGTGCGCGCTCGAACGCCCGCTGTTCGACACGGGGGCCGGCGCTCAGCACCACACCCACGGCGATGAGTGCGAGCCCCGCAAGCCCGATGGCCAACGGCCCCAGCCACCGCCGGTCCCGCCGCGATCCCAGCCTGGTAGGCCTCCTGGTGTGCCGCTTCATGGACCGAACGTAATGCGCCAACGGGTGCGGGACCCCGCGTATTTCCGGACAGAAACCGCCGCCACGTCCACGCGGACCGCAGAGCGGTTACTGCGGAGGGCGGCGTCGGCTGGGATCACCGGCACAGTGAGGTGCGGCGTCTGAGGGCCTGTCACCGACGCTCCGCCCTCCCTTTTACGTCCGTCAGGCCGTGACAGGCGCCCGGCTCAGTCCACCCTCGCAAGGCCGTCCGCGATCGCGGCGAGCAGGGTGTCGTCGCAGGCGGCGGTGGTGTCCGCGGCCCAACAGACGTAGCCGTCGGGGCGGATGAGCACGGCGGCAGCGCCCACATCCTCGGTGCGTACGGCGCGGACGACGTCCACACGCGGCGGGAGCCGGAGCCCGGCCGGGACGATTTCGGCCAGGTCGAGCAGGACGGCGTGCCCCGAGCCGAAGAGCGCCGACATGCGAGTGGGGCCGGCTTCGGTGACCAGCTCCGTGTCCGGCATGCGCTGTCCGGTCAGCGGATGCTCCCCGGGCAGCTCGTAGCGCAGCGAGAGGCCGGACATCAGCCCTGCGAGATGGCGGTTGGTGTCGGGCAGCCGCAGCAGGTCGGTGACGATGTCACGCAGGTTGGCCACGTCCTCGGTCGGGTTCGGACTGGCCAGAACCCTCTGCGCCGACGTGTGATGCAACACCTGGGCTCCGGCCGGATGCCGTTCGGCGTGGTAGCTGTCCAGCAGACCGCTCGGCGCCCGGTCCTGAATGACCGCGGCCAGTTTCCAGCCGAGGTTGAACGCGTCCTGTATGCCGAGGTTGAGCCCCTGGCCGCCCAGCGGCGGGTGGATGTGCGCGGCATCGCCCCCGAACAGGACCCGGCCCACGCGATACTGCTCCAGCTGCCGGGTGGCGTCGCTGAACCGCGAGGAGTTGTCCACGGCGCCGAGGGTGGTCTCCGGGCCGTACACGGCATGCAGGGCAGCAGTGATCTCCTCAGAGGTGACAGGGGTGTCGCGGGCGGTCTCCGCCTGATCCTCACTTCCGAAGGTGATGCGGTACCGGTCGCCACCGAGGGGGACGAGCATGGACCAGTAACCGCCCCCATGACGGGTCAGGGTGCTGATGTGCCCCATCTGCTGCGGCACCAGCGGCGATACGACGGACAGGCGGATGTCGGCCAGCACCGCCTCATGCGTCCCGGGCCTGCCGGGAAACGGCAGCCCGAGCAGTTTCCGCACCGTACTGTGGCCGCCGTCGCACGCCACCAGATAGTGGGCCCGCACCCGCAGACCGCCCGCCGTCACGACCACACCGTCATCGTCCGTCTCGACCCCCGAGACAGCGGTGCCCCGCAGCACCCGCACACCGGCGGCGATCGCCCGCTCCTCGAGCACCTCCTCGATCTGCCACTGAGGGATCGAGAGCGGGTAAGGATGCCTGGTACGCCAGGGTGTGCAGTCCAAGGGCACGGGCAGGAACGCGAAATGCCCGCCCACCGGTTCACGCGACAGGGCCCGCTTCCGCAACGGCTCCAGCAGCCCGCGCGACTCCAGCAGCTCGGCGGTACGCGGCTGGACCCCGCCGCCCTTCACCTGCTCGATGCGCTGGGGCAGCTTCTCCAGCACCAGGGTCTCGACCCCGGCCAGGGCCAGTTCGCAGGCCAGCATCAGTCCGGTCGGGCCGGCGCCCGCGACGACGACCTCGGCTGCGCTCTCCGTCAACACCATCACTCCCTCATTTCTCGACCGGGAGTAAATGTATACCAGATGCAGAAATTCACTCAGGGCAGCTCTCTGCTACGGTGGACGCCGTGGACGACAAGCCAGGGCTGCGGGAACGCAAGAAGCAGCGGACCCGCGCAGCGATCTCCGACGCGGCGATCGCACTGTTCCTCGAACACGGCTTCCACCAGGTCTCGGTGGCTCAGGTGGCCGAGGCGGCCGAGGTGTCCAAGCGCACGCTCTTCGCCTACTTCCCGGCGAAGGAAGACCTCGTGGTGCAGCGCCTCGCCGACCACGAGACCGAAGCCGCACGCGTCGTGCGGGCCCGCCCGCCCGGCACCGCCCCGCTGACCGCGCTGCGCGAGCACTTCCTCCAGGGGCTGCGCGAGCGGGACCCGATCACCGGGCTGAACGACCATCCGCACATCCGCAGGCTCACTCGGATGATCCTCGACACGCCCTCGCTGGTGGCCCGGATGGAACGGTTCAAGGCCGGCGCCGGGCACGCTCTTGCCGAGGCACTGCAGGCGACGGCCGCCACCCCGGAACTCACGGCGCGGCTCGCCGCCGTCCAGATCGTCGCGGTCCAGTGGGCACTGGCACAGGACAACGCCGGACGCCTGGCGTACGGGGAACCGGCGGACGAGCGCTACGCGGGTGCGGTGGCTGACGCGGAACACGCGTTCACGCTGCTGGAGAACGGGTTGCACCACGCTCTCCGTGACAGCGGCTGACCGACCAGGAGAGTTTCCCCCGGCAGCGGCTGCACTCCCGCCAAGTCAGGGTGGGCCGGTGTTCATCTCGTCGATTCGTCGCGCGCCGGGGCGTCGAGAACAGAGAGGGGTGCGACGGACGGCACCTGCGAGCGGGCAGGAACGGCCCTGTCAGCTTCAGGAAGGGATGACTCCCGGCCGGAACGGTTCGACGCCGATGATGCGGCGCACCCGCTCCGGCTCGACCAGGACGTGTACCCGCTGCTCGCCTTCGATCAGCCAGGGGTAGCCGTCCAGGCCCAGGTACTTGCGGGCCAGCCGGTCCATGCCACGCTCGGCCTCCTCGCCCTCCACGAAACGTACCGCGCGGCCGGAGATCTGCACCCGGTCGTAGGGGTTCTCGGCGTCGGCGTGCGAGAGATGGATCCGGACGTCGTTGCGGAGGTTCTCCTCCTTGATCCGGCCGACCGACCGAGGTGTTGAAGACGATCAGCCCGTCCTCCAGCCCCACCCACATCGGCGTGACATGCGGCGCCCCGTCCGGCGTCACCGTGGCCACGTACCAGAAGTTCGACTCCTCAAGCCGCCGCCGCACTGCTCGTTCAACTCCGCCGCCAAAGCCGCGCCTCCCCTTGGTCGTCTCGCGCAGAGCCACTGTGCCGCAGGCGTTCGTGCACGGACCGGATCGGCCGGTATCAGCGGCTCGATCCGGTCCCCCATCGCATCAGTGATCACTGACCGGACGGACACATCCGGTCAACTGGCCATCCCGCCACAGAGATACGTCCTAGCCGCACGTCAGCGTCGGCGTGCCCCAGTCCCCGTGGTCGTTGCCGTTGCCGTCGCCGGCATCACCGACCTTGAGGTCGACCACCTGCACGCCGCTGACGTCGACATCGATCGGCACCGCGGCCTGTCTGCCCCGGATCGTCGGCGTGGTGACCAAGGTCTTGCCGTCGGCGATCACGGAGAACGTCACCGTTCCCGCGCCACCGGTCTCGTCGTCGACACCGACGTCCGCCGTCATCCGCGAGCACTTTCCGGCGAGGTAGAGCTCGACGTCGCTGACCGAGTTGGTGCCCAGACCCTTCGGGTAGCCGACACCGGCGATACTGATCGGACGGCCGTCCCCGGCCGCCTGCTCGCCGACGCTGCTGTCACGCTCCACCGGACCCCACCCGTTGGTGGACGACAGGAACGGCAGGTCGCTCACCGCGTTCTTCCCGGCCGGCGGAGCCGGCGGGATCCCGCCGACGATGCGCTCGTCACCGTCGGCAGCCTGTCGTCCGTGCTGCCGGTAGTGCACCGTGGCGGTGAGGGCCGAGGAGGAGGGCAGCTCCCCGGTCGGTGGCTGCACCCTCCAGGTGAAGACGGCGGATCCGCCCGGGTGCAGGCGCTTGACGGACAGGGGGCTCGTGGCACTCACGCTCCAGCCGTCGGGCGCGGAGAGCGAGGCCGTCAGCCGGGACGCGGACGGTTTGTCCTTCGGCAACCGCACCGTCGCCTCGGCCGTGAAGGGTTGTCCTGACTGAACGGTGTTCGGCACGTCCAAGGTGACATCCGCTCCCGGACGCTTCGGCATCGCGTACGTCCGCTGGTCGTAGCGGGGGCTGTCGTTCTGGGCGACACCCAGGGACGAGGCATAGCTGCCGTAGTTGGTGAGCGAGACCTTACCGAGCCCGCCGGTGCTGCCGTCCAGGTTCCACACGACGATGGCGATGCTGTTCCGGCCGTTCGGATTCAGGATCCCGTTGGGCACCGGGAAAGTGCTCTGCGGGCCGAGGTAGTTGACGTAGTTGCCGACCTGCCAGCCGTTCACGAAGATCGTGGCACGGTACTTGCGTGACGGGTCGTCGGCGAACGTCAGCCCGAGCGAGGTGTCCTGGCCGCGCGGCAGGTCCAGGTTGACGTCGCTGCGGTACCACGAGACCCCGGGGCGGGTGTCGGTCGTCGGCAGGGACACCCGCTTCCAGTTGCCGTCCGGGTAGCCCGGCAGGGACCAGCCCGCCCGCTCGCCGTACAGGCCGCCCGTCGAGAGCGGGCCCCGCACTGTGTCCTGCAGGCCCTCGCCACCCCGTACGCCCTGCAGCCGCCAGGTGACGGAAGTCAGCGGCGCCCCGACGAGGGAGGCGCTGGTCAGGCCGCGCGCGGTCTTGTTGCCGTTGGTCGAGTTGTAGTCCTCCTCGTGCCCCATGTTCACGGTGAGCACGGAGATGACGTTGTCGCCCTTCGACTTGACCGAACCGGCCGGGAAGGTGAAGTCGGCGCTGCCGGTCGTGGAGCTGCCCAGGAAGGTGCCGTTGAGCCAGGCGGAGAACGCCTGCGCCTTGCCGCCGGAGTCCGAGACCAGGTGGATGCCCCTCTCCTTGCCGGCGGCGCGGAAGCGGCCGCGGTACCAGGTGTTACCGGTGTGGAAGCCGTAGTCGTCCGCGTAGAGCACCGGCAGCGAGTTGACGCCGGAGACGCTGTTGGTGGTCGTCTTGTCGGCCACCTGCCAGCTGGAGTCGTCGAAACCGGGGGCCGCCTCGGGGGATTCCTCGGCATGCTTCCAGTTCGTCAGCGCCGGCAGCCGGATCGGGGCCGCGACCGGGATCTTCCCGGTGAGGCTTCCTGTGCCGGAGGCCCGGCTGTCCAACTCGCTGCCGTTCCAGGTGACATGGTCGGCGGAGGTGAACACCTCCATGGTCTTGTCGTCGGCGTTGTCGCCGGTGAGCGCCACGGTGTGGCCGCCGTCCAGGCTGGTGGCCGTCCGCAGCAAGTGGGTGCCGCGCACGAGCACCGGGCCGGTCGCCGTGTCCTGACGCCAGAAGGTCTCCGCCGTGGCCTTGTCGCCGATGAGCAGCAACAGCGGGCGCTTCCCGCCGCCGCTGATGCTGACGCGGATCAGGCCCTTGTGCGTGTAGTTCAGCCGCAGGTCACCGGTGGCCGCGTCCCAGGTGGTCGTGGCCGTGCCGTCGCTGGTGGTCACGGTAGGCTCGGAGGAGTAGCGCAGCACGGTCTCCCCGTCGCTCCCGGAGTCACCGTAGAGCACGGCGACGTCGCGGCTGCCGATGGTCGCGTTGGTCATGATCTCCGACGTCGAGTACTGCAACTGCGCGTCCCCGAGCCGGTAGTTCGCCACGATCACGTGCGAGTCGCGCCCGTCGAGCGTGATCGCGGTGCCCGGCTGCTGGGGAACGACCGGGTAGGTCGACGTCGCGGTGGCGGCCGTCGGCACGTCGATGGCGTCGATGGCCACGTAGTTGTCCGAGGAGCCCGAGCTGTGGGTCCCGTCGACGACGATCTTCAGTGTGTGCGCCCCGGGCGTCAGACCGGTCTTCTGGAAGACCACTGCCTGGCTCTCGCTGCCGGAGTCGTCGACCGTCGCCGCCTTGGTGCCGTCGAGGTAGACGTCGGCGTGGCCGTGGTTGTCGGTCTTCGACCCGATCCAGCGTATCGCCGTGCCGTCGAAGGGGACGGTGACCGAGTCACCGGCCTTGTTGGAGAACGACTCGGTGTGCTTGTAGTCGCCGCCGGTGTAGCTCTGGTCGGCCACGTGCGACCACGAGCCGGTGTACTGCAACGCGGAGTCGGGGTCGTCCCAGGTGTAGCTGGTGTCCGCGGACGGCTGGGCGTTGAAGTCCAGGGCGATATGGGTCTTGTCGACCGCCGTGGACGTGGAGTTCCCGTGCCGCAGAACGTGGAACTGCGTCTTGCTGTCCGGGTTCATCCGGGCGGTGTCGACGGCCGCCGAGTCGTCAGGCGGCGCGGCCTTGATCGCTTCGGTCTTCGTCAGCGGGGCGACCGACTGCGTGAAGTACCCGATCAGCTTGTCCTCGTAGTACTTCGGGTCCAACTGGCGGTTCTCGCGGATCGCGGCGCCGTAGTCGTAGGACGTGTAGTTCTGCGGCATGCCCAGCCAGCCCCAGTTGGTGCCGCCGTAGGTCATGTAGAAGCTCTGGGCGGTCGCGCCCACGGCTATGTTCTGCTTGTAGAACATGTTGGCGAACTGATCGTTGATCAGCTGGGCGCACTTGTCGTAGCCCGGCCCGCCCCAGGGGTCGAAGGCGCCGCCCTGGAACTCCGGCGAGTACAGCGGCTTGCCGGCCGGGTGGTCGTAGCTGATATCGGGGACGCCGTTCCACTTCGAGGGGTTCGAGCAGTCGAAGCCCTGCGGGTAGGAGTCCGGGCCGTCGACGTCCAGGGCGCCGCCCGTACCGGAGTTGAAGGTGCCGTTGTTGTTGCCGGTCAGCGGTACCGTGATGCCGTCGGCGCGGGCCTTGTCCTCCAGGTGCTGCATGTAGGAGCGGCCGGCGGCCGAGCCGTTGTAGTACTCGTTCTCGACCTGGTAGGCGATGACCGACCCGGTGCCGTTGGTCATCTGGTGGCGGGCGATGATCCGGTCGATCTGTGTCAGCCACTCGTCCGCGTACTTCAGGAACTGCGGGTCGTCACTGCGGTTGTGCCCGGCCTTGGTGGTCATCCAGCCCGGCAGGCCGCCGCTGTCGACCTCTGCGTTGATGTACGGCGCCGGGCGCGCGATCACGTAGAGCCCGGCCTCCTGGGCCATGTCGAGCAGCTTGTCGACGTCACGCACCCCGCTGAAGTCGTACACACCCGGCTTCGGCGAGTGGTATCCCCAGTCGAAGTACAGCGAGGTGGCGTTGAAGCCGGCGGCCTTCATCTTCTGGAAGATGTCGCGCCACAGGTCCGGACTCGGGAGCCGGAAGTAGTGGAACTCGCCGGACCACAGGTAGGTGCGCTTGCCGTCGACGAGGAAGGAGTAGCCGTCGAGACTCACCGTGTGCGCCCGCGGGCTGATGGCGGGCGCGGCGACGGGTGCTTGCCCGTCCGTGTCTCCTGCCGTGGCGGGCGCGATCATGCCCGTGGACAGGGCGACGGTCGCGGCCATGGCGAGGACCGCCCGCCACCATCGACGGCGGCCGGGTCTCGCGCCCTCTGAACCGATCCGATCACTCTGCACTGCGGCCTCCAACCGACTGAGCAATCAGCATCAAACAAACTCAGGCAAAGTCGAACAGTAAGGGGGCGTGAGGCACGGCACAATGGGGCGGAGGCAACGCAGTCCGAGTGACACGGGGAGGCTGGGAAGCCGTAAGGCACGTGACTGCCTGGCCCCTGATCACTCGTCACTTCCGCACGCGGTGATGCCCCCACCCGTCGGACAACGCTCGCAGGACGACGCGAAGGCGGTCACCACGTGCTGCTCTACCGATCCCGCACCGACGGCCCCAGTGGCTCGCCCCCACCGCAACGGCGGTACGGGCATCAGCTCAGTCTGGGCCTCGCGGTGGGCGGAAGCGGGTGCCTGGTCGTCGACGATCTCGCGGAGCCTGCACCGGACTTCGACGTCACGATCCGGTCGTGCCGGACTCCGATCCGCCGGGCTCCGATCGTGCCGGGCTCTGCCTGTTCATCTTCGCGCGGGGGCCGGCTTCCGGGGGCCGATCAGCAGACGGCGCGGTAGGGCAGTTCCGGGATGTACTCCGTCCATTCGGCGCGGGTGAGTCCGCCTCCGGCACGGCGACAGGTCCGTACAGCGATCGAGGACGGGGCGAGGGGATAGGCATGCAGCGGCACATACCCGCCCGACGAGCGCAGCACTGTGCCGTCGGTGTCGAACCCCACGGACAGGACCGGTTCACCGGCGGCGGGCAGCGCTGAGCCCAGTCGTTGGCCCGAAGGAACGTCCCATAGGTGGAGCGTGCCGTCGGCACCTCCCACGGCGAGGGTGCGACTGTCGGAAGAGAAGGCCAGGGACTGAACGGTTGCGCCGGAGTCCTGCCGGGCGTCCGTGAAACTGCCGGCCAGTACCGCGAGCCGATGCGTGGCCTCGCCGTCCCAGAGGGTCACCCGGCCGGACTGGTCGCCGGCGGCCAGGTAGCGGCTGTCCGGGCTGAAGACGAGTGCCGTGGTCGTGTCCGGTGCGAGGCGTCGGGCGACGACGCGTTGCGAGGACAGATTGCCGATATGTCCGTCCGAGGTGGCAATCGACGTGCCGTCGGGACGGACGGCGAGTATCTCTCCTCCGCCGGTGAACGACCTTCCGGTTCTGACACCGCGTTCGATGTCCCAGGACTCGATGTGGAAGTCGTCCGTCAGTCGGGAGACCAACAGCGTGCGGCCGTCCGGACCGAGGGCGATGGCGCTGACGACGCCCCGGGCGTGGGTGGGGCGGCCGAGGTCGAGGGTCGCGCGGGCGCGGCGGGCGCGCACGTCCCACACGGTGGCACGCTGTGCGGTGCGGGAGTCCTCGCCAGTACTGGCCGTGTAGGCGAAGGTGCTGCCGTCGGAGCTGAACGCCATCAGCTCTCCGCAGTCCCCGGAACCGTCTCCCGGATCGTCCGGGTCCATGGGGCACGGTATGCCCGGCAGGTCCGCCTGGGTGCGGCCGGTTCGGGCGTCCGTCAGACGGAAGCGGCTCGTATGTCCGCTGCGCCACGTGGTGGCCAGTGTCCGGCCGTCCGGGCTGAACTGCGTCCGTTGCCGTTGTTGGTCGCGCCAACCATGGGCGGTCACGTCACGCACCGACAGAGTGCGCACCGTGGTTCCCGTCACGGAGTCTTCTCCGGACTGTGTGAGGTAGCGGACCGTGGGGCCGTCCGGGTCCATGCCGAGAGACCCTATGAGACCCAGACGTTGGTCGCCGCCGGATGGCAGCGAGTAGCGGAAGACGGGGCCGGATGCGTCTGCCGACAGCCGCCACAGCCGGATCTCCTGGTCATTGGCGGTCGCCAGGAAACGTCCGTCCTGGCTGAAGGCCATGTCTGCGATGTCGGTGTAGCCCGCCCCCGCGTCGTCACCGAAACTGGTGGGGATGTCGTAGCCCTTGTGCGGGCCGGAGGCGTCCTGTCGGAGGTTCCACAGCCGGAGCCCTCCCTCGGGCACGGCGGCGACGATCTGGTGGCTGTCGGGGCTGAAGAGGGCGGAGCAGCCGGTTTCAGTGGCCTTGGGTCCGCCGGGTGTGGGCAGGGTGTGGTGCCGCGCCATGTCCCACACCTGCATCGGCCGGCCCGTCTCACATACGGCGGCCAGGCGGTCGTCGGGGCTGACGGTCACGCCGCGGACTTGCCGGCCCCGCCGCTCGAACAGCAGCCGGTGCCGTCGCCAGTCCCATACCTGGACGCGGTTGATGTCACCGGAGCTGTCGATCACGTCCAGCGTGTGACCGCCGGCGTCGAACCCCCCGGAGCTGATGGTGTGCAGGGGGATGGCGGCCCCGGCGTACCGGCCCGCGACGATGTCCCATACGTGCGTATCTGTACCCAGCAGCAGGAGGTAGCGCCCGTCGGGGCTCACGTCCTGCACGTCGTACATGCGGTCCTCCCCCAGGCCGCGGAAGGTGCCGGTCTTGCGGTGCGTCCTGACGTCCCAGCGCACGACGTGGTCACCACCGGCGGCGACGAGGGTGCGCGTGTCGTCGGTGAGGAAGTACTGGCTGTCGTCGTCGCCGGAGGGCGCGAACGTGTCTTGTTCCTTCTGGGCCAGTGCGCCGATGAGGGCGGAACGGGTGTCTGTCGTGTCGGCGATCCGCGAGGCGGCGACGCTGAGGCGCAGGGCCGTGACCGGGTCGGTGTACCGCAGGCTGTCCGCGAGGACGGCGATCCTACGGGCCGTGGCCTGCGTACGCTGCACACTGCTGGTCCGGTTCTGCTGCCAGGCGATCACTCCCGCCGTCAGGGCCAGCGCGATCAGGACGGACACAACCGCGGCCAGGACGCGCGGGCGGGCGCGTTCGCGGCGCCGGGCCGCCAGACCCGCGGAGAGAAAGACACGCTCCAGCGCGGTCAGGTCCTCTTCGCGGTCCTGGGCGGGGAACGCCTCCTCCGCGGCAGCCAGGAGGGTGCCCCGGTACAGAGCTCCGGGATCACGGCCGATCGCGTCCCAGGCGGCAGCGGCCTCCGTCAGCCGCCGGTGGGCACGCAGCCGCTCACGATCGGTGTCGATCCAGCTTCTCAGCCGAGGCCAGGCGCTGATGAGTGCCTCGTGGGCAAGGTCGACCCGCTCGTCGTCCAGAGTCAGCATCCGGGCCCGGGCCAGTTGCTCGACGACCGTCTCGGTGTCGGTCGGGTCGCCGAAGCGGAATTCCTCGCGGCCGGCGGGTCTACGGGTGTCGGGGGCACCCTCGCCAGGGGTGACGAGGCGCAACAGGATCCGACGGGCGAGGCCGGCCTGAGCCGGCGTGAGTCGGGTGTGGATGTCTTCGGCGGTGTGCTCGATGGCACCGTGCAGGCCGCCGACCGCCTCGTAGGCCTCCAGGGTGAGGGCTCGGCCCTTGCGGCGCCGCCAGGTTTCCAGCAGGGCATGCGACATCAGCGGCAGCGCCCCGGGTTCACCCTCGACCTCGTCGAGGATACGGGTGGTCAGATCGCGTTCCACGATCAGCCCGGCGGCCTGTGCTGGTCTGACGACAGCCTGGCGTAGTTCGTCGCGGCTCATCGGCCCGGCGAGCACGGTGCCGTCCTGCAGAGCGGCGGTCAGCCGGGGGTGTTCGGCGCAGCGGCCGAGGAAGTCAGCGCGTACCGCGACCACGACGCGCAGTCGGCGGGCCGGGTCGGTGGCGGCCAGGAGACGGTCGATGAACTCGTCACGTTCGCCCGCATCGGTGCCCAGGGTGTAGAGCTCTTCGAACTGATCCACGATCAGCCATGTGTCCCCGTCACCGTCCTTCGGTGTCAGGAGCATGTGGTGTGTGTGCAGCGGGTGTTCGCCGGGGGTGAGGACCCGCAGCGCGGCCGGCTGCGGGCCGGTCGGGTCCGGGGTGCTGAGGCGGGGGATGAGGCCGGCGCGCAAAAGGGAGGACTTGCCGCTGCCGGAAGGTCCGAACACCGCGATGAGACGGCGGGACCGGGTCAGTTCGAGCAGCCGGTCGGTGAGCTCCTCACGGCCGAAGAACAGGTCGGCGTCGCCGGGCTCGAAGCGGGCCAGTCCCCGGTACGGAGGCTCGGCGTTCGCGTCCTCGGTGCGCGGCTCGGCCGCCGCCTCCGAGGCCGCCTCACGCCACCGCTCCTCCCACTCCCCCAGGTCGCCGCCGCATGCACGGACGTAGGCGAGGACGACCGGCAAGGTCGGAAGCCGCTCCCCCGCGGCCGCCTGCGACAGCGTGCTCGCCCCCTGCCCGCTGCGCTGCGCCATCACCCGGTACGTCGGACTCCCAGCCTCCGTCCGGAGCTTGCGTAACTCGGCAGCGAACCGCGCAGCCGGCCCCGCGCTCGGATCCAACGGGCTCTCGCGGCGTCCCGCCATGAGCGGTCCCTTTCCCCGGCCCGCCTCCCCCGTGGACGCGGCGCTGTGGCTGGCGAAGCTACGCGCGACCGCGGCACAGGCGCAAACCGCGACGCGCACTTCCGTCAGCTCCCCGGCCACCCCCACGGCCTGCCGTGCGGCATTGATCAGGGCGGCGAAGAGGCCTGCCCATTCAGTGCCACGGACGGAAAGTTCGAGGCCAGACGGCACGGACAGGCGTCTCTGGCCCATCCGGCCGGTCACCGCAGAAGGGAATCGGATCATGAACGTGCACCAGCGGCTCGCGCTGGCAACAGCGGCCGTGGCGCTGGGCGCAGGGCTGGCCGGGACCACGCAGGCGCAGGCGCAGGGACAAGGGCAGGCGCACACGCGGACGCACCCGTCCGCCGTCTCGGTCAAGGCCGCGAGCCAGCGGCGGGACGTCTGTTTCTCCGGCGCATGCGGCAGCGCGACCCTCACCTTCCAGAGCCACTACTGCGCCAAGGTGAGCATGTCCGTCGCGGACAACCGCTGCGACACCCACCCCGCCAAGGTGCGGATCCTGGCGGACCAATACCACCTCGGCACCGGGAGCCGGTACACCTGGCACGGACCCTGGCACGTCAACCACCGGGGCTGCCACGGCGGCACCGGCCCGGCATGGAACAGCACCTTCGCGGGCGGCGTACTGATCACCGCACCGAGCCCGGCGGTCGCGACAACCGGCTCTCCTGTCCGGCCGGCACAGACGGACGTCAACGGCCTGGCCCACAACGCCGGGGCAGCCGACGGCATCACCGGCGCCCGCACCAGGGCGGCCACGGAGCCCACCACCTCGGTGACGGCGTCGCCGGACCGGCCACCCTGAAGTCCATGGGCATCACCGGTCCGGAAAGGTCCGCAAGACGCCCCTGATGCGGGTGGAGCACAACGGCTCCTACGCGGTGGTCGCCTCCAACGGCGGCGCCCACGCACACCCGTCCTGGTACCACAACGTCGTCGCACACCCTCTCGTCGAGGTGCAGGACCGCGCGGTCAAGCAGGACATGTTCGCCCGCGAGGTCCATGGCCAGGAGAAGGCCGAGTGGTGGAAGCGCGCGGACGCCGCCTACCCGCTCTTCCCCGACTACCGGGCCAAGGCCGGACGCGACATCCCCCTCTTCGTCCTGGAACCGATCGCCGCCCAGGGCTGAGCGCCTCGGTTCCCGGCGGGCCGCCCACCTGCCGTTGCCCGCACGCGCCCACCGCGCCAGGCCCCGCACCACGACACCTGCACAACCTCGCCAACCGCCAGGCCGAGGACGTACTGGACTACGCCGAGCGGGAGAACCTGGGCTTCATCCCATGGTTCCCGATGGCCACCGGCCAACTGGCGCGTCCGGGCGGCCCGCTGGACACCCTCGCCAAGACCTACGGCGCAAGCCCTTCCCAGCTGGCTCTGGCCTGGCTGCTCCACCGCTCCCCCGTGATGCTGCCCATCCCCGGCACCTCCCGCGTGTCTCATGTCGAGGAGAACACCCGTGCCACGCCGATCACCCTGAGCGAAGCCGAGTTCCAGGCTCTCAGCCAGGCCGCGTAAGCCGCATCCCGGCCGGGCCTGGGTTGCCGGCCTGCCCATGCCCCCTCCCCTGCCACGGGGCTCCCCTTGGCCACCCCGGCGCGGTCGAAGGAGTAGGCACTCCGGCGCAAGCCGGCTCACGACAACTGCCGGTTTGCCCGATTCCTTACATGCGGCCCGCAAAGGTCTGCCCCGGACCGGGAAGGGAAGATCCGCGCGCAGAAATCCGCAGCACGACCGGGCCGGCCTTCCCGGCAAGGAGCAGACGATGCACAGCCCACACCCCACGGCAGCGAAACCCGCCGTAGGCCGCTTCGGTATCTTCAGCCATGAACTGCGCTCCGAAGACCCGGAGCTGCACGGCCAGGTGCGTGACGCGGCGGCGGAACTGGAGGCACTCGGCTTCGGCGCCATCTGGCTCGGTGGCAACAGCAGCGTGCGCCACGCGGCGCATCTGGCCGAGTCGACCGAGCACATTTCGCTGGCCACCGGAATCCTCAACATCTGGTACGAGGCCGCCGACACGGTAGCCCGCCAGCGGGCCGAGCTGGAACGCGCCCACCCCGACCGGTTCCTTCTGGGGCTGGGCGCCAGTCACGCAGAGCTGGCCCAGAACTACCAGCGGCCCTACTCCACGATGGTCGAGTACCTCGACGCCCTCGACACCGCCACCACACCCGTGCCGGCACAGCGCCGGATCCTGGCAGCGCTCGGACCGAGGATGCTGCGCCTGGCCCGCGACCGGGCCGCCGGCGCCCATCCCTACCTGGTCACGCCTGAATACATCGAAGAAGCCCGGGGCGTCCTGGGCGACGAACCGCTCCTGGCCCCCGAGGTCACCGTGGTCCTGGAAGGCGAGGCCGCCAGGGCACGCGAAACGGCACGCGGCTTCCTCACCTACTACCTCCAACTGCCCAACTACGCCGCCAACCTCAAGCGCCTGGGCTTCACCGACGAGGATCTCACCGCCGGGGGCAGCGACCGCCTGGTCGACACCCTCGTCGCCTGGGGCACGGACGAGGCCGTCAGCGCCCGGCTGGCCGAGTTCCACACCGCCGGCGCCGACCACCTGGCCCTGCAGATCATCCCCTCTGAAGCGCGCGCTTCCCTGCCCCAGGCCCACTGGCGCCGTCTCGCCGACATCACCGGCCTGACCGCGCAGAACACATCACCGCGCACCTCACGACACCGACACCGCCTGAGGCGTTCCGCCGCGTGCCGGACGAAGGCTGCGCGGCGGACGCGAGCGCGTCATGCGGCACCGGCGCGCCGCGCCACAGGGGCGGCACGAGCGCCTTGGTCCACGCCATAACTGCATGCCGCCCGATTTAGTTGCGCACGATTGAATCGGGCACTAATGTCTCTGTCGTGTCCACCGGACGGCCGGGTCGGCCGCCCGTCATCGCCTGTGAGGAGTGGAAACTCATGGCCCAGACCGCAGCCGGTCCGGTCCTGGAGCCGGCCGCCGCAGCCTTCGCCGAGGCCACCGCCAACCCGCCGTACCTGTTCGACCTCGGGCCCGTCGAGGGCCGCAAGGCGGTCAACGAGGTGCAGTCCGGTGAGATCGAGAAGCCGACGGTGGACGAGGAGTGGATCACCGTCTCCGGCGGTCCGACGGGCAGTGTCCGGGCGCGGATCGTCAAGCCGGCCGGTATCGAGGGCACGCTGCCGGTGATCATCTACATTCACGGCGCGGGCTGGGTGTTCGGCAACGCCCACACCCACGACCGCCTGGTGCGCGAACTGGCCGTCGGGGCGAACGCCGCGGTGGTCTTCCCCGAGTACGACCTCTCCCCGGAGGTGCGCTACCCGGTCGCCATCGAGCAGAACTATGCCGTCGCTCGCTGGGTGGTCACCGACGGCACCGCCAAGAACCTGGACGCCACCCGCATAGCCGTAGCCGGCGACTCCGTGGGCGGCAACATGTCCGCCGCGCTGACCCTGATGGCCAAAGAGCGCGGGGATGTGCCGCTGGTGCACCAGGTGCTGTTCTACCCGGTCACCGACGCGAGCTTCGACACCGACTCCTACCACCAGTTCGCCACCGGCTACTTCCTGCGCCGGGACGCCATGCAGTGGTTCTGGGACCAGTACACCCCTGACGCCGAGCAGCGCGCCGAGATCACCGCCTCCCCGCTGCGCGCCACTCCTGAGCAGCTCAAAGGCCTGCCCCCGGCCCTGGTCATCACGGCTGAGGCCGACGTGCTGCGCGACGAGGGCGAGGCGTACGCCGACAGACTCCGCCAAGCCGGCGTCCCGGTGACCGCCGCGCGTTACCCGGGCGTCATCCACGACTTCGTCATGCTCAACGCCCTACGCGAGACCCAAGCAGCGGAGGCGGCCATCAACCAGGCCGCCGACACGCTGCGCACGGCCCTCGGCACCGCGTGACCCTGTCGCGGAGGGAGACGCTGCCCCGGCCCGAGGCCGGGCCGCAGCCATGCACGCGTGACGGACGGTCAGTCCATATTCCGGGGTGCCGACCCGCCCCCCCCCCCGCGGGGCCCCGCACCCGCCCGGCGGCGGGACCCCCCCCCCGGACCGAGAAAAGAAAAGCGGGGGGGATGGGAAGAATGGTGCTTGAG
>NZ_JBFAWW010000020.1:0-1007 GCF_040680495.1 Streptomyces sp. NPDC052036
CGCCCGGTTACATTTCGAACCCGGAAGCTAAGCCTTACAGCGCCGATGGTACTGCAGGGGGGACCCTGTGGGAGAGTAGGACGCCGCCGAACAATCTTTGGAGGACCCCTGGTCCCAGCGACTCGCTGGGACCAGGGGTCCTTTTTGTTTTTCCGATGCGCGCCGGGTACCCGGCTGCGCGAGAATGGCTTTGCGGTACCGAAGACAGGAGTCACCCATGTCCACCAACTCTCCCGACGAGCGTCCTGAGCGCGACCAACGCCGCCGGGACAGTGGTGACCGCGGCGGTTACCGCGGGGGTCCGCGCCGCAGTGACGACCGTCGCGGCGACGACCGGCGTGATGACCGGGGCGGGTTCCGCCGCGACGACCGCCGTGGCGACGACCGGCGTGATGACCGGGGCGGGTTCCGCCGCGACGACCGCCGGGACGATCGGCGCGATGACCGCCGTGACGACCGTGGCGTTTTCCGGCGTGATGACCGTGGTGGCGTCCGGCGGGATGATCGGGACCGCGACCACGGTGGTCGGCCCTCCTTCCGCCGCGACGACCGGTCGGCCGGCCCGCGCCGCGACGACCGCGACCGCCCTGGGGTCCGTCGTGACGATGACCGAGGCGGGTTCCGTCGCGAAGGCGGCGACCGTCCCGGCTTCCGTCGTGACGATGACCGAGGCGGGTTCCGTCGTGAAGGCGGCGACCGTCCCGGGTTCCGTCGTGAAGGCGGCGACCGTCCCGGGTTCCGTCGTGACGATGACCGAGGCGGGTTCCGTCGTGAAGGCGGCGACCGTCCCGGCTTCCGTCGTGACGATGACCGAGGCGGGTTCCGTCGTGAAGGCGGCGACCGTCCCGGGTTCCGTCGTGACGATGACCGAGGCGGGTTCCGTCGTGAAGGCGGAGACCGCCCCGGCTTCCGCCGTGACGATCAGCGCGGTGGCTACGGTCGCCGTGACGACCGGCGTGACGACCGCCGTGGCGAGGACCGTGGCGACCGGGGTGGTTTCCGCCGCG